>NZ_JBEPLO010000006.1:0-101676 GCF_040545225.1 Streptococcus rupicaprae
TCCTTGATGGTAAAGTCCGCCTCCACATCAGCCCGCTTGTCCTTGCGCTTCTTCTGCCCATGGGGACTGGCATAGGTTTCGATAATTTTGCCATCTAGAGCCAACTGCTTGCCAAAATCTGGTAAGAACTGATAGAGTTCTTCAATCGCCTCTTGTGCCCAAGCCTCAATCTCCCCCACCTCTTGTTCCAACTGTTGCTTGAAACGTGAGAAAGCAGAGCTTGATGGGGCATGAACCAGCTTTACAGTGCTGTTTTTCAGTTTAACCCCGTGGGTTTCAAAGCCACAGATTTGACGTAATTGGCTGTTCATATTGAGGTGACGAATGAATTGGGCGTCTGTCTTGAGCTGGAGAACGATTTGGGCAATAGAGGCAATGAAGAAGGATTGAACAGAATAATCTTTACGCCCGTGTTTGCGTTTAGCTTCTAAACGTTCCAGAAGGTCTGTTTCTGGAAGACCATCAAGCACCGCCAAAATTTTTTCCAAATCCCCAAGTTCTTGGTCCTCAAACAGGTTTAATTGTGTTATAATTTTCATAGTGAGACCTCGTTAATAGATTTATGCACTACTATTATAACGCTTTGACGTTGGATTGAGGCTCACAAATGGAAAAATCGCTACTTTTCGTGGCGATTTTTCTTTTTGAGGCCTTCAAAATAGGCACGGGGACTGGGCTGGGAAACAAGGGGAATGATTCAGGAGGTCTCATCACGCGTACGCATGAAGAAAATGCATGTAACCATTTTCTAGTCACATGCTTTTTTAGAAATTTTCTTGAAAATATTCCGATAGTCAGTACTATTCTGCTCATCTCACAGAAATGATACCACAATTTTTATCTAAAAAGAGCGCTACTTTTCCGAAAAATCGTTTTCTGAAATCTAATTTTTCTTCATGCGTTTGGCGTGGAGTCTCATAGCCTTCACCTTTTTCCTAGTTAACATGGCAAGATCTGATAACTTATTGCCAGCTACCAGGCCTTGACAAGACCATGATCTCATCTAATTCATTCCATTAAGGCAGGTCCAACCCAAAATCTTCGACCAGTTTTGCAATAAATTCCTCTAACAAATCCTTGTTGAGATCGTATTTGATCCCTTTATCTGTGACATTATCCAACAAAAGCTGGGCTGTTTGTAGCTTTTGAGTATGAAAGGAAACGGCTGGTCCCGAAATGTTCAAGCGCTTTGCAATTTCTTTGGTTTTTGCCCCTTTTTTCGTCATTTCAATCAGAACTTGATAGCGACTCAGATCACTGAGAACCTTCAGAATGCCTACCAAGGTATCGTCGTCCATCTCTTGAGAATTGGCTAGCAGAGACTCGCTATGACAAGACTCGTAGAGGCTATAAGTCTGCTCACCAAAGGAGATCAGATAAGACCGCATTAGCCAGGAACTTAGAAGGATAAGTTCAACATCTCGTTCACCGACAACTGCTTCGAACAAATCCATCTTGTAAAACGGAGAAAACCGATGACTGGCCACTCGTCTTTCTGATCGGGAATTAATCAAAAAGGGCTGATAGAGAGCGATCAATTCTTCTGAAAGCTTTAGGAGCTTGGTCATTTGCTCTTTTGGATGCTGGTAAAACCGCATAAACTGCCACTTAGCGGCCGGCGGCAAGAGAGAACCCTCGACAAACTCCCAGAAATCCAAGCCTTCTTTCCAAGGATTTTCAGCAGTTTCCAACAATCGCTTCAGGCAAATGACAATCGCTTCCTGCTCAAGACTAGCTATCAGCTGATGCGTTTCTTGGATTGTCTTTGGATCCTGACCTTGCTCACGCAAATAAAAGTAACAAACTTGCAACAGGGTCACTCCGTTGGCCTCCAAATAGAGCTCTGCTATTGACGAACGATAGGGTAAAAACAACTCAGACAATTGCTCCAAGACCCTGAACGATTCCCTTAACAGAGAGTCGTTCTTCACGCCTTGAAAGCTGTCACGATCGGGCTTTTCGACAAAGGCCGATAGAAACAACTGTTCAACAATTTCACTCCTATATGGTTCATAGATTAATCTCATGTCCCTTCTCCTCTTCCGATCTATCGGGTAAATCGACCTTCTTTCTACTAGTATACGCTAAAACAAGGACTGAAAGCAAAGCATAAAGGAGCGAAATTTCTGACGTTCCCCGAATCAGTAACACACCTGCAACCAGGACCTGACTGGCCACCATTCCCAAATAGCAAAGCGTGTCTACTCCTGCCCCAACTGTGGCCAAGTGATTTTCTGGAATCAAGCGGTAAAACAAGGCTGACATTTTGGGCTGAAATGCTCCAGCAGCAACTGCCCCTAAAAACGAGAAGAGCACCACCCCATAGACATTGACTATAAAATAGGACAGGTAGAGCAAAAGGGTTGAAAATAGACTGATCCTTAAAAGATTGATCATGCTGATTTTCTTAGAAATCGGACCGGTTAAGAGAGATCCTAGAATATTCCCCAGTAATTTAAAAATCACAATTATAGAAAGCGTCATAGCAGGACTGATCATAATGCTAGCAGGATTCTCCTTCAACATTAAGACTGACAAACTGGTCGTCGCAGTCCCTAGACCATTCCCAAGTGCTAAAAGCTGGACAACTAACTTTAGAAACGGGTATTTTGCCAAAGCTTGGTAGGCTAAGGCAAGACTCTCTTTTGTGTCTTTCAAAATTCCTTGTCTAGGCGTCGGCGCCTCAAGCGGTTGTTCCTCTAGCAATTTGAGGAAGGTCATTTTCAAGCTCAGCATCACCAAGCTACAGACCAAGAAAGTCCCGGCATTAAATAGAGCCAAATTTTGGTAGGAGAGAAAGCCAATCAGCAAGGCTCCGCTCGATCGAAAAACTACTGACAGGGCGGCATTGACACTTCGACTAAAACCAAACATGGCCTGCCGGTCTTCGTCTGGCACAATTCTCAAACTGAGAGGAATATATAACATGCCTTCGTACTGCCCTGCGATATCGGAGATAGTGTTGATAAGGCTAGCCACTATAACAATCCATAAGCTAGGTTGAAAACCCATCACCAAACCAACAACCAGATACAGAAGAGCCCGTATCCACTGAGTGGCAATAATGGTATCGACTTTATTTTTTGTTTTATCCGCCCATACACCTGCAAACAGGAGAGTAAAAATCGGAATCGTTTCAGACAAGGTCACTAGAGACAAGGCCAACTGCGTTTCTTTCAGCCTTAAAACATAGTCCATTAGTGCCAGATAATAAACTGTATCCCCAAAGTTAGACAACATATCCACCGAAAACACCGTCATATATAATCGATTACTTATTATTTTTCTCATATAAACCTCTTTTTTAAATATTTGTTTATATTTATTATACAAAAAGAGGAGGATCTGTCAACGAAAAATAAACAAATATTTACTTTTTGATAAATGTTTGTTTCCCGAAATGTCGATACGGAAAAACTGAGTATACGAACTACTTACCAATCTATCGTCCATTGATACAGTCGTTTAATCTGCCATCATCAGTTCTAAACACTTTGAAAGAAGATTGGAACTTTACTTTAAAGTACAGATTGACCACATCACCAGAACATAATCCATCCGTGACACATTAAAAGATTTTGAACAGAAGGTAACTCTCAATCGAGCACAAAAAAACTAGACACACGTCTAGTTTTTTATCAATTTCTACGGATTAAAAAGTCACGTATTCTTTTTGGAGTTCAAGGACTTCTTCAGCTGTTGAACATTCTGTCAGAGCACGGTGAGCGTATTCTTCCATCTTCTTGGTATCAAGAGTTTTCATCAAGCTACGGGTACGAAGGACTGAGGTTGCTGACATAGAGAACTCATCCAAGCCCATACCGACAAGAAGTGGCACAGCTTGTTGGTCACCCGCCATCTCACCACACATACCAGCCCATTTGCCTTCGGCGTGAGCCGCTTTGATCACATTGTTAATCAAGCGCAAGATAGAGGGGTTGTAAGGTTGATAGAGGTAAGACACCTGCTCGTTCATGCGGTCAGCCGCCATGGTATACTGGATCAAGTCGTTGGTACCGATGGAGAAGAAGTCCACTTCCTTAGCAAACTGATCAGCCAACATAGCTGCCGCAGGGATTTCAATCATGATACCCACTTGGATATCATCTGCTACTGCAACGCCTTCTGCAATCAACTTAGCCTTCTCTTCGTCAAAGACTTTCTTAGCCGCACGGAACTCGGTCAAGAGAGCCACCATCGGGAACATGATACGAAGTTGTCCGTGTACAGACGCCCGAAGAAGCGCACGGATTTGCGTACGGAACATGGTATCGCCTGTTTCAGAGATAGAGATACGAAGGGCACGGAAACCAAGGAATGGGTTCATTTCATGTGGCATGTCAAAGTATGGCAACTCCTTGTCACCACCGATGTCCATGGTCCGAACCACAACTGGCTTGCCGTTCATGCCTTCAAGCACTGCCTTATACGCTTCGTACTGTTCATCTTCCGTTGGGAAGTCTTGAGAATCCATATAAAGAAACTCAGTACGATAGAGACCAACCGCCTCAGCACCGTTCTCATTTACCCCTTCAACGTCTTTTGGCGTACCGATGTTGGCTGCAAGCTCAAAGTGTTTGCCATCCGCTGTTACGGTTTGAGCATCTTTCAAGAGGGCCCACTCCGCTTTTTGAGCAGCGTAGGCTTCACCAGCCGCCTTGAATTCAGCAATCACATCATCAGATGGGTTAATCACTACCTCACCTGTAATCCCGTTGACCGCCAAGACATCTCCATTTTTTACGAGTTCAGTAATGTTATTAGTGCCAAGAACCGCTGCAATCTCAAGGGTACGTGCCATGATGGCAGAGTGAGACGTCCGACCACCGATATTGGTCACGAAGGCCTTAACAAAGTTCTTATCCAACTGAGCGGTATCAGACGGGGTCAAGTCGTGTGCGATGATGATAGACTCTTCTGAAATGGCTGCTGGGTTTGGCAAGGTAACGCCAAGAAGGTTTGCCAAGACACGCTTAGCCACGTCGCGGATATCCGCTGCACGTTCTTGCATGTAGGGGTTATCATCCATCCCTTCAAATAAGGTAATGAACATGTCTGTCACTTCCTTGAGACCTGTTTCAGCATTGGTTTTCTTAGCACGGATCGTTTCTTTAATTTGACCGATCATTTCTGGGTCAGAGAGAACCATGAGATGGGCATCAAAAACGGCTGCCGCCTCTTCACCTAAGCTATCTACTGCTTTTTCACGGATAAGAGAAAGCTCGTTTTGTGAAGCTTCAAGAGCTACATCTAAACGAGCTTCTTCTGCATTTGTATCTTCAACTGTTACAGTTTCAAAGGACAAATCCGGTTGAACAAGTAGATATGCTTTAGCAACGGCAACACCATCAGATGCTGCAATTCCTTTAAGCAATTCTGTCATTCTTATGCCAATCCTTCTTTTTCCATTGTTTCTGTGATGGCTGCAAGTGCTTCATCAGCATCTGCACCTTCAGCAGAGATTGTCACGTCAGCACCTTGGCCAACACCAAGACTCATAACGCCCATGATAGATTTCAAGTTGACAGATTTGCCTTTGTACTCAAGGGTGATATCTGATGAGAATTTGCTAGCCGTTTGTACCAACAAAGTTGCTGGACGCGCGTGAATACCTGTTTCTGCCACTACGTGGAAGTCTTTTGAAGCCATTTGGTTTCTCCTTTTGTGTTTACATTTTTTGAATTATCAATTCTGATAACCCTTACAATTTCCAATTATACCATGTTTTTAAGTTTTTTTCAAATGTTTAACCATAGGTTTTCAGAAAATTATTTTGGCGGAGGGAGCCTTAAAACTTTCAGTGTTCTAAACGCTAACTTTCGCCGGAAGATACTTTTTATTATCAAAGAATTTAGGTATAATAGTCGTAAACATATATCTTACTTTACTTATCTTTTTAAAGGGCTTATTTATGAATCCATACATCGAAATTGTCAAGAATAACTTCCAACAAAGTTCACGAAAAACCTTGAAAGAATGCCTTTACGACGCCTTCAAAAAAACGATTCTTCTGAGAGAAATTCCAGCTGGGGAACGCATCAATGAAAAGGAATACGCCGAACTACTCAATATTAGTCGAACTCCGATTCGTTATGCCCTCCAAGAGTTGACAAAAGAGGGGCTGGTAGAGCATATTCCTAAGATTGGTACAGTTGTCAAAGGAATTAGTCTCGCCGATGCCTATGAAATTTTTGATATCCGTAAAGCCCTTGATACGCTGGCAACCTCTCGAGCAGCTCAGCTGATGACACCGCAAGATTTTTTTGAACTGAAGGAACTTCTGGAATACGGAGATTATCTCGATCGCACGGATCAAGTCGACCTCTTGCTACAAAACTTCACTGACTTTAATCACTTTATCTATCACAAGAGTCAGATGCCACGGTTACAATCGATAGCAGAATCCTTAAGAGAATACCTGCTTCATTTTCGTGATGTCTCTATACGGTCTGCTGATCGCCGGCATATTGCTTTAGAAGAACATTGGCAACTCTACAGCGCAATGATGCAAAAGGATGAAAAAACTATCAAAGACATCACCAGCATCCACTTGGATCATTCCCTTCGATTTATTCTTCAAGAAATGGAGAAACGTCAAATTGGTTGAGAACTTATCATCTATAGCACGTTTCGCCACAAATGCTCTGATTTATGAGGTAAGCCTCAGTCCTAAGCCCGGACTGGTCGACCACTTAAATAATGGATCTCACCATGACATGGATTTTGACCTCTTTATGGCTAGCACGACTAGCTTAAAGCCTTATTTTCAGTTATATCTGGAAGCTGGTTTTTCCCATAAAGGTGAGCCCGAAGCCTTATTTGACCCCCTAAGACGTTTAGGAATAGAAGCTGAGAAAGCCATGTTTCAGGCAACGCAAGGCATCAATACCCATAAAGGTGCTAATTTTTCCTTTGCTCTTATCTTGGGAGCAACGGGTGCCTTCCTCAGACAAACCTCGCTATCATTCCCCTTAACCGCTAGTCAGAGTGAACAGATTTTAGAAATGGTTTCTCAGATATCTTTCCGGGCTATGGAACGGGACTTTAACACGATTTCCGCTGATAATCCTTCCTATGGAGAAAGGCTCTACCTCGAACATGGATTCAGAGGCATTAGGGGGGAAGCCGCCACTGGCTACCCTAGCTTAAAGAATTTACTCCTTCCTGCCTTGAGAAAAGACTTGAAGCAATACTCCTCAGAAGAAGCTTTTCATCGTGCTCTCCTTCTTTCGATGTCCCAAATTGAAGATGGCAATCTCATTCACCGTGGCGGTATAGAGGGCTGGAGAGCTGTTAAAGAAGATTGCCAAGAGGCCCTAAAAAATAATCTTTCTCCTCAGGACTTATACCAATGGTTGACTGAGTATGATGCAATCTTAAGGTCAAAGCACCTCAGTCCAGGTGGAACGGCAGACCTTATCGCTTTGACCTATTATTTTATGCAGTTGGAGGGACTGATTACTTAGATATTGGAAGCTCGCTAAACATCGATGGAGGCTAATACACTAGCACTTAAAAATCAGAAAACCAAGCCTCTGATATGAACTGCTCCCTGTCAAGTGGACAACGAAATAATAAAAGATTAAGCAACGGCCTTGTTCCTCATTTCAAGAGGAGCGAGGCCGTTGTACTTCTCTTGGAATCGTTGATTATTGTAAAAATAGATATAGGCATCAATATCTGTGACCAATTCTTCAAAAGTCTTGTAAGTTTTAAAATCGTAGCACTCGGTCTTAAAGTGACCGAAGAAGCTTTCTATCGGAGCATTATCAATACACTTGCCAACACGGGACATAGAACGTGTTATCTGATATTGTGTGGTAACCATACGGTACTCTCTAGAAGTATATTGAGAGCCTCGGTCACTATGAAGAAGAGGTCTGGCACCAGGATTGGCTTCCATAGCTTTAGCTAGTGTTGTCATAACAAGCGGATTGTCATTATGTTGGCTGATATGATAGGCTACGATTGAGCCATCATAGAGATCCTTAATAGCACTTAAGTAGGCCTTACTGCCTAATCCGTAGGTCATAAAAGTGACATCTGTACACCATTTCTGATTAGGAGCAGTGGCAGTAAAATTGCGATTAAGGAGGTTGTCTTCGATATTCTGGTAACTGGTCTTTGTACAGTAACCTCTTGATCGGCGAATGACAGATTGATGTCCTAAGATTTGCATAAGACGACGAATGCGTTTCTTGTTGTAGTTAGTCCCTAGCAGACGATTGACGTTAAGCGTCATCCGACGATAGCCAAAGATGCCATGATGCTCATGATGAAGGTCTTTAATGTGACTCATGAGCTCCCTATTAAGCTTCTCTGACGTTGTTTCCTTATGGTTCAGCCACTTGTAATAGCCTGACCGAGATACCTTCAAAATCTGGCAAAGAGCACTGATAGATAGCTCTTTTTCCTCGTCATAATAATCCTTAAGGACTTGAAATTTCTCTAAGTGACGACCTAGTCTTACCTCCGGTTTCGACGTTTGATTTCTTCCAACTTTTTTAGCAGACCAACCTCCGCTTCTAAGTAACGAATTTTCTCCTCCTGTTGTTTTATCTTCAGTTGTAGTTCTTCCTCAGTAGTTAGGTTTGGTTTACTCTCAAGACCCTTACCACGGCGGTCTACTAAACCTTGACTACCTTGCTTTTCAAACTTCTTAACCCAAGAATAGACCTGCTGGTAGGAAACGCCATACTTTTCCATAGCTGCCTGATAATCCTTCTCATGAGCAATGGTAAAATTGACAATCTCAACACGCTCTTCAAAACTTGTCTTACGCCCCTGTCTCATACGAGTGCCTCCTTTACTAGTAGCTGTTAGTTCCTTACCACTAGTATACCTCTTTATCCAGCTCCTGAGAACATAGGTAGAAGAAATCCCATATTTTTGACAGATGGTATGTGTACTTCCCTTGCCATCAAGATAGTCTTCCACAGCAGATTTCTTTAACTCTGATGGGTACTTCTTCCAAGTCTGACTCTCCACAAGACCTTCAATGCCATTGGTTTGGTATTTCCTTATCCAATCTCTAACAGAATATTCTGAGGTACCATATTCTCTGGCTAACTGGTCTGCAGATTTCCCTGCTCTTTGATACCTTAAGACAACCTCTAATTTTTCTTCTACACTTTTTGGACTTCTTTTGGACATACGAAACCCCCTCATAGTTTCTAGTGAAATGTTTTTGTTATTTCACTGTCCACTATAAGGGGAGTATATCAATATATGACTTGGTTTTTCTTTATCACATTTTCTCTGTCAAACTCTGAACAAGCTCTTCGATTGTTGCATACATTTCTTCCAAAGAGTGTCTGCGGCTTCTGCCACAATTTTTGGCTGTGTCATCGCAGACAAAGCAGAGTCTCGGTAAAAGTCCTAAATCTTGCCTTGAAAGACTAAGCACTTCATCCTGACTTTCTCCAAGTGATAAGACATCAATATCGTAGAGCCTAGCCAAGTCCGATCCCTCTTCTATCACTATCATCATCTCCTTGATTTGTCTCAAGGGTTTTTCTACAAGCAGATAAGCCTCCGGGCCTGTCATCGGATCTACAAGTTCTTGATGACGGATGGCAATAGACTTCCTTTCCAACTCTTCTTGAATCTGGACTAGACCATGTTCAAATAAAGCCTTGATATAATGATTGCTTTTAATTGGACCTGGGATATTGCACTTAAAATTAATCAGGGTTGATTTCGGATAAACAGCCAGTAAATCTTTTTGTCGGGAAACCCGCTCATCTCTTGCTTGCAGAACATCCTGCAAAGATACTTGGGAGCCAGTCGAAAACATACTCTTCCTCCAATTTATAAAACATAACAGGAAGCGATTGAAAGTGATCAGCTTCCTCTATTTTTTATAGCTTTATTTATAAGGCGTAGTGGGGTTAAGTGTCAAGTGTTTGGAGTAGGAAACCTTTAAGATGATCTAGAAAGGCAACCATCCATACCAAACAAACTGACTTCAAACGCCTTCAAATGGAATTCAAAAAAGGAAAATAGTGAGGAAAAATCAGACGTTTCCAGAAACTAATTTTCCCTCACTCCTCTTATAGTTATAGCCTATTATAAGAACATCCCAAAAATGATACTTCCGATGACAAGCACCAAGCCACCACCCAGACGAGAAGATAACTGGGCGTAAGAAATCAAGTCCATACGCTCTGCGGCACCAAGCACTGCCAAGTCACCAGAACCACCACGGTTGGCCATACAAAGACCGGCTGTTACAGCAGAATCAATTGGGTAGAAACCAACCAAGTAACCAATCACAGCTGAACCTAGGATGGCACCGATAACAATCATGAAAGCCATCACGACGTTTGAGAAGGTAATTGCTGCAGCTAATTCTCCAAGGTCCGTGTCAACACCAACTCCGACCATAATGATTAAAATCATATTTTTAGTGAAAAAGCTCTGTAGAACAGTTGCGGCTTTGCGTACATAGGCTGGAACCAAACCAGTTGCATTGGCAATAACAACAAAGATAATCATGTAAGCAAAGGTATGAATAGAAACACCGAAAATAGATGGCAAGAAGGTTTCGCTAAAGAGACGGCCTAAGGCATAGAAAGTCAAGGCCAATAAGAAGGCTCCCCCGTAATCAATCATTGAAAGTTTGATGTCTTCTTTTTTAACCTCAATCTCATCACTCTTTCTCATCAAGGTCTTACCATCACCTGTCAAACTGGTTACTTTTTTACCAATACCATTAAGGACACCTGCTGTAATAATCGCAAAAATGTTCGCGATAGTCAAAATGGTAATAGCAAAACTGTAGTAGGTTGCAGCCGGTTGACCAGTTGTTTTTTCATAAATTTGACTGAGAGGCACCGCACCTGCACCGTTACCACCACCCATGATAGGAAGGACGTACTTGATGACAACATCAGCTGGGTTAATTCCAAACAAAAGTCCTGTAATAATCCCCAGTAAAGCAGCACCTGCAACACCACCTAAGATAGCTGGAATGTAACCAGCCATAGAACGAAGCAATAGCTTGCGTTCCAAACCTAGGATAGATCCCGTAATCAGCATAACGATGAAAAGTGTCAAGAAATTAGCATCTTCCGTTGCCCATTTCATGGTATCAACATATTCTTGTGGAATTGTGTTGAAATAGACCAAGGCTGAACTTCCGAGAAAGGCAAGAACCAGACCGCCACCGATATAAGTATTCCAGAATGGAATCCGTTTACCGATTTCATTGAAGACAACCCCAATAGATAGCATGATAGCAAAAGCACCTGCTAAATCATGTGACAAGGCTCCTGTGTACATCGCAGTTACACAGATAGCGATTAACCCAACCACCAGAACTGGTGGCAAACCTAGAAATTTCACGTTTTTCATGAAATATTCCTCCCCTTTACATTAATTTAAACTATTTTTAACGGTATCAATAAGGGTACCATCTCGGTACTCAATGAGAGCAACCACCTTGTCCCCATATTCAATCGGTTCAGGGGTACCTACGATGGCATAAGCTTTTTCCTGTAATTCTTTAATTGTGAATTGAGGAACTTTAAGGTCCTTGAAATGCTCTACCAAATCAGGACGATTAGGATTAATAGCAATTCCAATTTCAGTTACAATAATATCTACACTGGTTCCTGGTGTAATGACTGTGTTAACCTTTTCAACAAAGGTAGGGATTCGACCACGAACAAGTGGAGAGATAACTAGACTCATCTTGGCTGCAAAGGCTGTATCACAGTGACCTCCAGAAGCGCCACGAATGAGGCCATCTGATCCTGTCATAACATTGACGTTAAAGTCTGTATCGACTTCTAAAGCAGATAAGATGCAGGTGTCTAGTTGATTGATCGCTGAACCCTTGCTGAGCGGAGAAGCGTACATGTTGGCATCAATTTCATAATGCTTACCTGCATTACGGTCTAGCGAAAGGGCCGATGGATGATCAAAGTCTTGAACATCAATAATCTTCTCAACAAGACCTTCTTCCAAAAGCTCAACCATCGCATTGGTAATGCCGCCAAGTGCGAAGCTTGCCTTTATCCCGTCTTTAATCATCGCTTCCCGTATAAACCGTGTCACAGCTAGGGACGCTCCTCCCGTTCCTGTTTGGAAGGAGAACCCTTCCTTGTAGTAAGGAGAGTTGGTAATAACCTTAGCAGCATACTCAGCAATCAGGAGTTCCTTAGGATTTTTTGTAAAGCGTGTAGCCCCTTTGGCAATACCAGCTGGATCACCAATCGCATCTACCAGGACAACGTAGTCCACGTCTGTTTGAGGAATGCTTATTGGGGTGTTGGGATAAGGGACCAAGGTATCTGTGATGATGACCACCTGATCCGCATACTTGGCATCCACCATCGCGTACCCCAGAGAACCACAGGTCGCTTTGCCCTTGGTGCCATTAGCATTACCATAAGCATCTGAACTTGGTGCTCCCAAGAAGGCCACATCAATATGGATATCTCCACTCGTAATCGCTCTTGCGCGTCCACCGTGTGAACGAATGACCACAGGATTTTCCATAATACCACTTGAAATAGCTGCTCCGACCTTGTCACGCAGACCACTTGAGGTGATATTGGTTACTACACCACTCTTGATATGGTCAATCAATGGCGCGTGGACATTGGCGATTGAGCTCGGTGCTATAGACAGATTTTTAATGCCCATCTTGGCAATTTCGTCTAAGACCATGTTCATGACATAGTCACCTTCTCGGAAATGATGGTGGAAGGAAATTGTCATGCCGTCTTTAAGTCCCGTTTTTTCAATCGCTTCCCGAATGGAGGAGAGCAATTTTTCATCACGAGGCTTGACTGGTTTTATGCGACGGCTGGATTCTTCATAGTCTTTTATGTTAGCCAGTTCACCCGAAAAGACACCATACTGATCCGCATATTCTGCTGGAATATCACGTCCTAATGTATTTAAGACCATCTCTATTCTCCTCCTTCTTCTAAAATTCCCGCTGCTCGTGCCAAGGCTAAGACACGTTCGGCACGTTCTACAATCGGTTTGTCGATCATCTTGCCATTGAGTGAAATAACCCCTGAACCTTTGGCTTCTGCTTCTGCAATTGCCGCCATCACTTTTTGAGCATGGTCAATCTCTTTCTCGGTTGGTGCAAAAACATCATTAACTACAGGAATTTGCCTTGGATTGATGACTGACTTGCCATCAAAACCTAGTTGTTTGATACGCTCCACTTCACGCCTAAAGTTATCCATGTCATTTACATCTGAGAAGACTGTATCCACAGCTGCAATACCTGCTACTCGCGCTGCATGGACAATCATAGATCTAGCAAAAAAGAGTTCTTCCCCATTTTTTTCTGGATAACGCTTGGTCTTCATAGCTGTGACATAATCCTCTGCCCCAAGTGCGATCCCTACAACCCGCTCACTGGCTGTTGCAATCGCTAGAGCATTAAAGACTCCAATCGGTCCTTCGATTGCACAGAACATCTTAGTTGATCCCACTTCGCGACCAATTTGTTCTTCAACCTCAGTAATCACTTCAGCGACATCAATAACATCCTGAGCTGTTTCTGTTTTGGGCAGGCGGATACAATCGATCCCTGCTCGAACCATAGCAGCGATATCATCGCGACCACCAGCTTCTAGGTCATTGATCCGAACTATCGTCTCTGTCTCTCCAAAATCGAAGGTCTTAATGGCTTGATAAAGGAGAAAGCGGGCACTATCTTTTTCTTTTAAGGAAACAGAATCTTCCAAATCAAACATGATAGAATCTGCCCCGTATAGATTGGCGTCCCTTAACATGGCTGCATTGCTGGCAGGGACAAACATCATGGTTCTTCTTAAACGTTCCATTTTTCAATTTCCTCCCAATCAATAGATCCTGTTTGACCGCTTGCCCGGTGAACAGCAGCAATCAATCGTGCTTTAATGGTGCAATCCAAGGCTCCTTGATCTTTAACCACCAATTTAGCCTGAGAAACCCCTAAATTTTCTAAGGTTTCACCAATAACTTTTCGAATTTGTTTTCCAAATTGTTTTTCGACCGAGCTAGTCAGTTCAAGCTCAATTCCCTGGTCAGGATTTTGATCGATTAGGATTTGCACATCTGACGACTCTAAGGTCCCGGCAACCCCTTGTTGCTTGATTTCAAAACGACTCATGAGTTTTGTTTCCTTTCTATTCGTTCTTTTATGTACTGATAAGTTGTTAGAGGAACTAAAGGTTTAATTTCCTCTAATTTTTTCTCTTGCCAAAGCTGGCGGACTAAGGAAGCACTAATGACTTGACCTTCAACCTCTAGTCTTTCTTTTATGACTAAAGTTAAACAATCCGCTAACTCTCTGGTCAACTCTTGATTATAGATAGCCGTTGTCTGAGATTTTGGTTCTGTCCCTAAAAAACGATGCGTGATACCCAAGGCTGGAATAATATGGGTTTTGAAGAGTTGGGCATCTAGATTGGCCTGTACTCTTGCAACGCTTTCTTCCTCCGGTAAAAAGTAGGAGGGAAAGGTAGCTGTTGACACCATATAGGGGCCTGTTTCGACTACGACAACATTGGACAAATGAGCTACACCATCTTCAACGAGTCTAAAGCGATCTTTAAAGGGAACGTAGGAACGATCCTGCGAGACCACAAAAAGATACAGCGCATCCACAACCTTAGCAGCTTCTTCTACAAGATAGAGGTGCCCCTTGGTAAAGGGATTGGCGTTCATTACAATAGCACCTTGTTTTTTTCCTGGTTGGTACTTGCTTTTAAGCTCATTCAGGTAAACTGGCAAACCTCTGACGGCTTTTTCCATAAACACCAGTTTGTCCTCTACCCTGACCAATTCCTTAAAGCCTAGGTGTTGAAAAGAAAGACTAGCTTCTGGCTTGGTATAAAGATAGCAACGGTCATATTTCTCAAAAACCTGAACCTCTAATTCCGTCAACAAAGCACTAATCATTGCGCCACCAGTGTAATCCGGATGGACTGCAACACATTTGATCACATTATCAAAGATCGCTCCCGTCGCTATTAAGCAATCGTCCTGATAGATGCCATACACTTCTTCGAGATTGGCTTCAGGACGAATCCCTCCCTTGTCTAAGAGATCTAACCAGGCGGTTTTCACACGAGGCTGCTTAATCCATAAGCGTTCCACAAGCATAGTTTCTCCTTTAAATGACTCTGTTTCAGAGTTTGATTAACCGAAATACTGCAAGAGAACCCCTGCGGCTACGGCAGATCCAATAACCCCAGCGACATTTGGCCCCATAGCGTGCATGAGTAGGAAATTAGAAGGATCCTCTTCAACCCCTACCCCTTGGACCACACGCGCCGCCATCGGCACTGCCGAGACCCCTGCAGCTCCAATCATCGGATTAATTTTGCCTTTAGTCAGATAATACATCAGTCGGCCCATAAGCACTCCCGCTGCTGTCCCTGCTGCAAAAGCAATCAGTCCAAGTATAATAATTTTAAGGGTGTCTGGTGATAGTAAGACATCTGCTTTAGCCTTTGCACCGACACTCACTCCTAATAGAACGGTGATGATATACATCAAAGAATTTGACAAGGTTTCTGTAATTTTAGGAACCTGTCCAGATTCTTTAATCAAATTTCCTAACATCAACATCCCGATCAGGGGCGCTGAGGATGGCAAGAGCAAGACCGTAAAAATAGTCACAACAATTGGGAACAGGATTTTTTCTTTCTTTGACACTGGTCGCAATTGTTGCATTTTGACCTTCCGTTGCTCTTTAGTTGTCAAGAGCCTAATGATAGGAGGCTGGATGATGGGAACCAAAGCCATGTAAGAATAGGCCGCTAAAGCAATTGTCGAAAGAAGATGTGGTGCTAATTGACTGGACGTATAGATTGCCGTAGGTCCATCCGCTCCACCAATAATACCTACTGAAGCAGCCTCTGGTCCAGTCATGCCTAACATAATCGAACCTAAAAGAGCAACGAAGATTCCAACTTGAGCAGCTCCCCCCAACAAGAGGGTCTTCGGATTTGAAATCAAGGGGCCAAAATCTGTCGTGGCTCCCAAACAAAGAAAGATTAGAGGAGGGTAAATCCCCTTATCCACCCCCTGATAAAGGTAATAAATCAGTCCACCGTTTGCCCCTTCAACTGGAGGTTCCATCAAACCACCTAAAGGCAGGTTGACTAAAAGCATCCCAAAAGCAATTGGAATCAAAAGATAGGGTTCATAGCCCTTGGCAATAGCCAAGTAAAGGAAGACACAGGCAATCCCTAGCACAATTATCGTCTGTAAATCAAGTGCGAATAGGCCTGAAGAGGTCAGCATCTCAATCAAAGCATTTATCATCTGCTTCTACCTCCTTCTATAATGTGACTAAGACTGCACCCGCCTCAACTTGTGCTCCCTTAGTCACAAGGACTTCACTTACGACACCATCTTCTGGCGCCACGATTGCATTTTCCATCTTCATTGCTTCTAAGACACACAAGGTATCTCCCGCTTTAACCGTTGCTCCTGGTTGAGCGCTGACTGCAATAATGGTTCCCGGCATTGGTGCTGTGACTGGGGTTCCCTTACCTGTTTCTGCTGAAGTAGGCACACTGGTCACTGGCGTTGGCTGGCTAAATGCCTTATCTGCCACTTCCTCAACAAGAACCTCATAGGTTTGCCCATTGACAGTGATATGGTAATTTTTCATCATAATCTCCTTTATTTTATCCGTTTAATTGATGTAATATGGTATTTTTTATCCTGTTGATCTCCGCTAGCCATGGCAAGGGCAGTCAGGGCTGCAACTAGCTTTAACTCCTCATTAACAACAAGACTTGCTGCAGAGAGCGCTCCTGCTTGTGCGTTTGGCGTTTCCAAAACCGGTTCTGGGCTATCTCCAATAAATCGAAACCCCTCGATGATAAACATCAGACCAACCAATACCACCATGACGACTGTGATAGCAACAACTGATAAACTGAGCGCTTCAATCATCGTAATCTGATTCATACTTCCTCCTTACTTTTGTATATCTCTAACTAATTTAGTTGAAAGCTCACACAAACCTTGCTTCAATGCGAATCGGTTCCTCAGATGAGATCGTCTTCTCTGGGAGGGCGTATTTAGCTTCTAAGAAGTCTTTTCCAAGTTGTGGGAACATGGCATAGATTAAAACATCCTCTTCTGAACGAGCAATTCCTGTCAATTCCTGACGAAGATGCTCCAACTCTGGAGACAGTAAATCAGCTGGCCTTTGGCTAATAACGGCATCATCTCCAATAATCTTGTCTTTGATTTCGGGACTAATTGGTGCAGGTGATTGGCCGTATTTTCCTCTAACATAATCTTTGATTTCATTTGGAACCATCTTATAACGTTCATTTGTCAAAACATTAAAGACAGCCTGAGTCCCTACCATTTGGCTGAGCGGTGTCACGAGCGGTGGATAACCCAAATCTTCACGAACTCTTGGCACCTCTTTGAGGACCTCCTCGTAAAGGTGCTCCGCCTTGGCTTGTTTAAGCTGTGAATAAAGGTTAGATAACATGCCTCCAGGAACCTGATAGATTAAGGTTTTTGGCTCCAGGCCCATCATTTTAGGTGCTAGGGTCCCCTCTTCAATGTATTTCTCTTTAATCGGCTTAAAGTAATCACTGATAGCAACCAAGGCCTCATCATTCAGATCTACCTGGAAGCCTAATTCTTTAAGGACAACACTCAGGCTTTCTGTTGCTGGTTGACTGGTTCCACCAGCCATGGGCGAAATAGCCGTATCAATAATATCGGCTCCAACTTCTACCGCTGCTAAATAAGTTAACTCAGAAGTACCGCTTGTCGCGTGGGTATGCACTTCAATTGGAAGGTCTGTCACTTCCTTTATTGCTGGAATCAGCTGACGTGCTCCAGCTGGTGTTAAAATACCAGCCATATCCTTTACACAGATGGAATCTGCCCCTAGAGCAACCATTTTCGCTGTCAACTCTTTATAGTAGTCAATCGTATGGACAGGACTAGTTGTATAACAGATAGTCAATTGGGCATGTTTTCCATTTTGTTTAACAGCTCGAACACTCGCCTCCAAGTTACGAACATCGTTTAGAGCATCAAAAATCCTGAAAATATCCATACCATTTTTGGCTGCTGCAGTGATAAAGGCCTCTACAACATCATCGGCATAATGACGATATCCCAAAAGATTCTGTCCTCTTAACAACATCTGCAATGGTGTCTTAGTCGCCTTAGCCTTAATCGCTCTCAACCTCTCCCAAGGATCTTCATTGAGGTAACGGACGCAGGCATCAAAGGTTGCTCCCCCCCAGCATTCTAGAGCATGATAGCCCGCCCTGTCTAACTCTTCCATGATGGGTAACATCTCATCGGTTCTCAAACGAGTCGCCATCAAGCTTTGATGAGCATCGCGCAATACAGTTTCTGTAAATTGAACACGTTTCATTTTTTCTCCACCTTTACTGAATCCTTCCTACCAGTTAGTAGGCGCTTACAAACAAAGTATACCATTTCACAATCTGTTTTGGGGAGAAAACACACAAGAAAAACACCAAGAACACTAAAAAAACAGCGATCTATAAATAAACTATATCCCCTAATGTCATTGTCCTAATCAAACAATCCTCTGCAAATGATTGGCCCACTCACTTTAAGTCACAAAGTCCTAGCATAGCCCCCCCTTACAAGCAGCACTTCCTATATCTATAATCACCACTAATCAATAAAACAGCATGATTTCCCAGTTTTTGCACATGGAAACCATACTGTTTTTACGTTATTCTAATTTTCCTAAGAAGACGAGACACTAGCCTGCCTAGATTCTTTTAGTATCTCTAAACTAGTCCCCCAATTCCTTGGTCCGCCTAATGGCTCGATTGACGGCTGAAATAGTTGCATGCCGAAAACCATTTTCCTCAAGGGAAACGACACCTGCTATGGTCGAACCACCAGGAGAAGTCACCTGATCTCTGAGCACTGCAGGGTGTTGGCCGCTGTCTAAGACCAACTGGGCAGCGCCCAATAAGGTCTGGGCAGCTAAGGTTAAACTATCTGCACGTTGAAGGCCATTCTGTACCCCAGCGTCAGCCAAAGCTTCGATAAATTGGTAAACAAAGGCTGGCCCGCACCCAGCAATGCCTGTCGCAGCATCTAGAAGGGATTCAGGTAACTTAAGCAGCTTTCCCGATTTAACCATCAAGGCTTCAAACAGGGTCTGGTCATCTAGACTGCGCGCACTGGCATTCAGGGCATAGGTCGTCATCCCTTGACCAATAGCGACTGGTGTATTGGGCATCATTCGGATAAGGCCTGCTTCTGCTGGTAATTGCGCTTCAAGCTGGCTCAAGCCTAGACCAGCTGCCATCGAAATCCATAGGGCTTGAGGTTTTTTAGCTACAGAAGCTGACTGATCCGTCAAAAATGGACCTATCTGAGAGGGCTTGAGGCCTAGGAAGATGACTTGACAGGTCTCGATGATGGCTTGGTTGGAAGCAATCTCAGCGCCTGACAGACGCTTGGCAAGTGCTCTTGCCTTGTCTAGATTGTGGTTGGACAAGACCAGCTCGTAGCCTGCTGCTGCAAGAGCACTAGCAACGGCTGAGCCCATATTGCCAATTCCGATCATTCCGATTTTCATCTACTTGCTCCTTTTTTCCATCATCATATCCTAACTTGGCCATCGCCCTCGATGATATACTTGTAGCTGGTCATTTCACGCAAACCCATTGGCCCGCGGGCATGCATTTTCTGGGTTGAGATGCCCAATTCACAGCCCAAACCAAACTGTCCGCCATCTGTAAAGCGCGTCGAAGCATTGACATAGACTGCTGCGCTATCCACTTGAAGGGTGAAGAGGTCAGCGGCAATCTGATCCTGGGTGACAATGGCTTCGCTATGCCCTGTCGAGTGCGCATTGATATGCTCAATAGCCTCTTTGACATCTGAGACCAGCTTGACTGCCAGGATATAATCTAAAAATTCCGTGTCAAAATCAGCCACTCCCGCAATTTCAAAGCTTTTCAAATAGACTGCCGCCCGTTCGTCCGCCCGGAAAGTCACTTGACCAGCCAAGGTCTCTTCTAATCTCGGTAAAAAGGTCTCTGCCAGGCTTTCATGGACCAGAAGCACCTCAATGCTATTGCAAACCGACGGACGGCTGGTCTTGGCGTTGACAGCTATCGCAAGCGCCTGGTCCAAATCAGCTTCACGATCAATGTAAAGGTGGCAAATCCCTGTCCCTGTTTCAATTACTGGGACCGTCGCTTGTTCAACGACAGCTTGAATCAGACCTGCCCCTCCTCTAGGAATCAAGAGATCGACCTTGCCCTTAGCCGTCATCAACTCGATTGCTGACTGTCTGCTGGTATCTTCGACCAACTGAAGGACTTCCGGTGATAATCCTGCTGCGATCAAGCCCGTTCTTAAAGCATTGACAATGACCTGGGAAGTTTGAAAGACCTCTTTACCGCCTCGTAAGATGCAGGCATTGCCGCTCTTGATGGCCAAAGCAGCAGCATCTGAGGTAACATTTGGCCGACTCTCATAGATCATGGCAATCAGGCCAAATGGGACAGCCTTCTTGGTCAATTTTAAGCCATTAGGCAATTTCTCCTCATCAAGGACGCGCCCCACCGGGTCTTCCAGATCAATCAGGGCACGAATACCTGCCGCCATCTCCTGAATCCGCTCTGGGGTCAATAGCAGGCGATCAAGCATAACAGGGGCAATCGTCCCCTGAGCCCTTTCCATATCAGCGACATTGGCCCTTAGAATGGTTTGACTGGCAATTTCTAAATACCGCGCCATCTCTTCCAGGGCCTTATTTTTAACATCCGTCCCAGCAAAATTAATGTCTCCCTTATGGACCAAGGCCAGGTCCAAAAGTTCTTGTGTCGTCTTCATTGATTCTTCTCTCCTTTACAAACTAACCCAGTCATTGCGATGGATCAAGATCCCTTCAGGGGTCAGCTGAGTCATCTTCAGCCTCAATTGGTCCGAGCTGATCTTGACCCGTCCCTTGCCAATCAAGCTTTGGTCTTCTTGTCTGAAAACAGAAACGATGTCCCCGGCCTGAAAGGCGCCATCAATAGCCTTGACCCCAGATACCAAGAGGCTCCGCCCCAAATCCGTCATGGCCCTTGTCGCTCCTTCATCAAGATAGACTGCGCCCTCTGTTCGGGCATAGAAGGCCAGCCATTGCTTGCGCTGGTTGAGTTTTTGGCGATCAGCATGGAAAAGAGTCCCGCGATTCTTACGCTGAACAGCATCGAGCAAGGCCGTCTCTGACTGGGATGAGCAGATGTAAACCGGAACACCTGAGCGTGTTGCCAGCAGAGCTGCCTGTAACTTGGTCGCCATTCCGCCTGTGCCATTGGCTGAGCCTGCTCCTTTGGCCATAGCCAGCAAGTCATCTGTGATTTCAAAGACATCCCCTATGTGCTCAGCTGTCAGATCCTGAGTCGGATTGGCCGTATAGAGACCATCCACATCCGTCAATAAAACCAGCAAATCTGCCTTGATCAACGAAGCAACCTGGGCAGATAGGGTGTCATTATCCCCGACCTTGATCTCTTCAACCGCTACCATATCGTTCTCATTGATGATGGGAATAGCTCCCTGCTTCATCAGAACCTGCATGGCCTGAGAGGCATTTTGGTAACGTCTAGCATCTGCAAAATCGTCTTGCGTCAGCAAAACTTGCGCAGACACAATCCCGTCCTCCAACAAATACTTGGTATACTCTTCGATCAAAAGCCCTTGCCCAACCGCTGCGGAAGCCTGCTTCTCAGCAATTCGCGTCGGACGTTTATCAAACCCTAACCGTCTAAATCCTGCCGCAATTGACCCCGATGTCACAAGGATCAACTGGTGGCCCGCACGGTGCAGTTGAGCCAGCTGGCGGGTAATCTTTTCAATCTTTTCAGGAACCAGATTGCCCTCAGCATCTGTTAAGGAGCTCGTCCCCACCTTAAATACAATCTTTTGGTATGTCATTTGTCATCTCTCCAAACATGATACTACATTATACCATATCTCGGAGAGAAAAGAGCCCTTTCCATGATAAAAGACCTAAGATATGGCTGGGACATAAAACAGTATGGTTTGATTTCCAAACACCGCAATTAGCTAAAAATTTCTTCAGTAGTCTGGAGGACTATAGAAAAGCGCGCTATAGGACTAGATAACCTAGTGGGGGTAAGGCTATACATGCTACGATCAAGTAAACGAACCATTTATGGGAACTTCCAAAAACTAGCTTTTTCCTGCTTTTCCGAAGTTAAAAGCCCGTTAAATCAATATTTTTAAATTTGTGGAATTGAGTTTTTAGAAGTCCCCTTATGCTTTCTATTTTTGATTTTGAAAGGATATGAGCCACTTCAAGGAAAAAATTCTCGTCAGCTTAGTTGACTGACGAGAGTGACTTTCTTAAAAAACTGCTTTTAATAGGCATACTCAACCAGGATATCCTGGCCTGAACTGATGCACTTGGCGCCTTCACGGATGAGGTGATGGCAACCTTCGGACTGGCCATCGACAATATTGCCAGGGACAGCAAAAACATCTCGCCCTTCTTCTAAAGCCCTTTCACACGTGATCAAACTGCCAGAGCGCATTTTGGCTTCGGCAACGACGAGGCCACTAGAGAGTCCTGCAATAATGCGGTTACGCTCGGGAAAATGAAACTTCAAAGGCTGGGTTCCCGGTGGGTATTCGCTGAGAATCAGCTGGTGCTTGGCCATATAATCCTGCAATTGACGGTTTTCCTTGGGATAGTAGACATCAAGGCCACAACCAATCACTCCGATGGTCTGACCGCCATTTTTCAGGCTGGCCATATGGGCAGCCGTATCAATCCCACGCGCCAGACCGCTGACAATGACAAACTGATTTTGCAATTCCTTGACAATTTTTTGAACAGCAGCCACGCCTGACGAGCTGGCATTACGGCTTCCAACGATACCCAGTTTGGGCTGTTCTAACAAATCTAAATCACCTTGATAAAACAGAAGTACCGGTGGATTATAGATTTCTTTCAAGGCCAAGGGATAAGCATCATCCAAGATAGACAGGCTAGGAAATTGCTCGAAGGCCTTGCGACAGGCGTCCTCGTCTAACTGCTTATAGTGCTCCAAGATCACAGCTGGATGTTTGACCTCAGAGACCACCGCACAATCCCTAGCTGACAAGGCTTTCCCTGTTTTGGCTTGGTAGGCCAAGATTCTATTGAGCTGCAGGTTGCTAAGACCTGCTTGCCGCCATTTAAATAATTCAAAACGCTTCATGACTAATCATCCTCCATCTCTTTATTCGAAAAAAACTCAGCTGAAAAACTGAGTTTTGACATATTAACGAGAAGTAAGGCATCTAGCGGAAAAATTCTCCCTCCCCTTTAAGACAAAACCTTGACAATGCGGGCCGGATTACCAGCAAGGACGATATTGTCTTCGTCGAAGGATTTGGTCACCACGCTTCCCGCGCCGATGACGACATTGTCTCCCAAGGTAACCCCTGGCAGAATGGTCACGCCACCACCAATCCAGACATTGTTTCCGATCGTGATGGGCTTGCCGTATTCTAGCCCTGCAATGCGCTCCGTAGCCTCCAAAGGGTGCAAGGGCGTTAGGAGCTGAACATTTGGGCCAATCAAGGCATTATCTCCAATAGTGATGGGACAAACATCCAAAAATGTACAGTTGAAATTAGCGAAAAAGTTTTCGCCGACATGGATATTGCTGCCGTAGTCACAGGAAAAACGAGGCTCAATATGGACCTGTTCTCCACTTGTTCCCAGCCAGGCTTTGAGCAAATCGCGCCGTTTAGTTGCATCCAGTTCCTGATTAAAAACCTGCATTTTTTCTCTTGCCTGTTGGCGCAAGGCATACAATTCGCTATCACTAGCATCATAATACTGGCCGGCCAGCATTTTTTCTTTTTCTGTTAACATCTTTATCTCCTTAAAGCAATAACTAGTATCGTGTATAGAACACCTAAAATGCCAAAGAGCACCAAATGAATCTTTCGGCTGATAACCAGATAGCCGATAAATTCACGGATAAAGGCATTGAGGCTGAAATAAAATTTAGTCTTAGCCCCATAGCCGATACAAGGAACGCCTTCCAAACGAGCAAAGTTGAGGGCCCGAAAAAGATGGTAATAATTGGTTACCACCGCAAATCGACTCCCTTCAGGCATGAGCGCAACCGAAAAGCGAATATTCTCCTGCGTATTGGTCGATTGGTCCTCTAGCAGGATGTCTGACTCTGGCACCCCTTGCTCAATGGCATAATCAGCCATCGCTCTCGCCTCTGCTACCAATTCATCAGGTCCTTGACCACCAGACATGATGAGCTTACAGCCAGGACGTTTGCGATAGATTGCGATAGCTTTGTCAATCCTTGAAGCTAATAAAGGAGTTACCTGATCCCCCATAAGACCTGCACCTAAGACGACAAGGTACCTCAACTTCCCCTTAAGCGGGGGCTGATAGGCGTTTAAGATTGCTGATAAAGTATAGGCAAAACTTAAGATAAGGACATAAGTAATGATTAGTCCTACCAAAAGATAAAGGTAATAAAAAAGCGAAAATGAGGTGAATTGCGAAGCTAATCTCGGAAAAAAGTACAGGTATATAAATAGGCCCAGAGCTAAGCCGAGAGACAGAAAATTGTACCATTTGACGCCTTCTCGGTGCAATAACTTGATTCCGTTGAGCAGAAGCGTCACCATCAACAAAAGTGGGCCTAGAGCTACTCCCACAATCAAGAAAAGCCCTAAAATCAGAACTAAGCCATAAAGCCATCGAGACGTTTCCACAGAAGCATTGACCTGAGAAACCACAGCCGCTATACTGAGTACACTAGAAACTATAAAGACAACGCCCAATAATATCTGGCGACGCTCTAAATGGTAAATAAGAAAAAAGATCAACCAGGACAGGGCGGTTAGACCGATTATCATAACATGTCCTCCAATATAGACTTGATAGGTTCAAAAGATCTGCGGTGGATAGGGGTTATTCCTAGCTCCTTCAAGCCCTGCAAATGCTTGGCCGTTCCGTAGCCGGCATTTTGGGCAAAATCATAGCCTGGGTAGAGCTGGTCATAGTCAGCCATCAAGCGGTCGCGCGTGACCTTGGCAACGATTGAAGCGGCGGCGATGGACATGCTCTTCGCATCTCCCTTGATGATGCTGGTCTGAGGAAGCCCCGTCTCCAGCGTCATGGCATCAATCAGCAGGTGGTCGGGCTGCGGTGATAGCTGGCTGATGGCATCCAACATGGCGATTTTGGTCGCTTCGTAGATGTTAACACGGTCGATGACCTCTGGTGACTGGACACTGATGCCTACTGCTACTGCTTCTGCAATGACAGCGTCATACACCGCTTCATGCTTTTTCTTGGGGATTTTCTTGCTATCATTGATGCCTGTGATTTTACAGCCGACAGGCAGGATAACCGCTGCTGCAACGACAGGACCAGCCAAGGGGCCTCGCCCGACTTCGTCAACCCCTGCAATCAGCTGAAAGCCTTGCTCGTAGAGCTTTTTTTCGTACCATAGCAGAGCTTCAAGGCGGTCCTCTTCTGCCGCTAGCTGCTCTAGCTCTTTTCGCCGTTTTTTGACCGCAGCTTGCACCCCTGCTCTGCCATCTGCCAAAAACTCCTCAAAGAGAGGGTCAGACAAACTGGTAACAGCTGCCAGCTGGGCTTTAATCGCTTTAATCGTCGCCATTACTGTCACTCACACGATCTAAGGTATAACGTCCCATCTTGCCATCTCTAATCTCCTTGACAAAAAGGCTGTAGAAACGGTCGTAATCGTCACGGAAACCCAGTTTCTTGGTCATCTCCATAATAATCTCAGGCGCCTCAGCTTCTAAGTCCATCTGTTTAAAGCGCTCTTTTAGACGTTCTGGGTAATGCATTTTAAAGTAATTGAGGCCAAAAATCGTCACTTCATCCATAGGCAACAATTGATCCTTGATGGCACCTGTCAGGGCCAACTTAAGGGCCACTTCTTCATCCTCAAACTTGGGCCAGAGAATCCCAGGTGTGTCCAGAATTTCCAGATCCTTGTTTGATTTGAGCCACTGTTGCCCCTTAGTTACACCAGGTTTATTGCCAACCACGGCAATTTTCTTACCTGCTAGACGATTCATGAGCGTGGACTTGCCAGCATTGGGAATGCCGATGATCATGGTTCTTAGAGTTTCGATTTGAATCCCACGCTCTTTTTGGCGCGCTATCTTATCTGCCATCAAACTTTTGGCAGCTTCTGTGACCAGCTTGACTGCTGATTGCTCTTTAGAATTGAGACTTAACGTCCTAATCCCTTGGCTTTCAAAGTAGCTCTGCCATTCCCGTGTCAATATGGGGTCAGCCAAATCCGCCTTATTCAAAATTAAGAGCTTAGGTTTGTCACCCACAATTTTTGTCAGCATAGGGTTCTGACTGGAGAGAGGCAATCTGGCATCGACCAAGACGGTCACAAAATCCACAAATTTAATGCTTTCTTGAACCTGCCTCCGAGCTTTGGACATGTGCCCTGGAAACCATTGAATAGTAGCCATATGTGTAAAATCCTTTCGTATCAAGGGTTTTCAAGCCCTTTACTTCTTAAAAATCATGCGAGTCACCAAAAAATCGCCAAATAGTGGACACTATTTCCAAACCAAGCGATAAGCTTGTAATTTATTGTGATTATTTTTAATACCAATAATATCAAACGATTTATAGACATTTGATAAATCTTTTCGGACTTTTGGGATAATGTTAGACGAGATGTGTCGTGGTGTGTAACTAGGTGCAATACCGATGACTTTTCTAAATTTATCTAAGTCTAGTTCAAGTTCTAGGTCTGAAAGGTTCTCTTCGATAATCTCATGTAACTTAGGCGAGTATTTACAAGACCATTTTATTGATGGCTTAAATTCAAAACCATTATCTTTATCGAACTTATTCAAACTAGTTCTAGTAGAATAAATTGCTATCTACCATTATACCACGATTTCCATTATCTGACCGCTATTCGCTGCTTCCATCGTAAAAACTCCTCGAATCCATCAAGATTGATAAATACCAGTTTATGAGTTGGATTTATAACATATTGCCTAAACTTCCCATGCCCTCTCATTTCAGAAATCCAACGATTCAAGGTATATTGATTCAATCCTTCCCAACGTTTTAGAAGAGACTTTTTATCTCCCCACTCCGCTATTGCATTTTCAACAGGTACATATTTTACTTTCACATTTGTCTCCTTATCATCGTTAATTTATGACCTCAGTGGGTAGAACTGGTTAGGTTCTTCATGGGAATCTCACCCGCTGTCCTTTCTCGCTGACAGCCTAAACGTTTAGAAGTATCATTATTCATACTTGTTGTCTTGGCAGATAGTTTCCCAGCCTATTTTATAGTCAACGTTTCTCGCTCATATCCTAGCGTGTCTAACTAAATTGCTCGACAAATGTAAAAGCCCTACCTTGGTCTATTCAATTGTCAATGAACAAACAAGGAGAGACTATTTTTTCTTATATCGCTGAATTCGCTTAGGGAAATCTGTTAGCCCCAATAGATAATCAACACTGACGTTATAAAGATTTGAAATTTTAATAAGCACTTCTGCCGTTAAAACTCTCTCCTCTTTCAATTTTTGAATATGCTGAATGAGTAAACGAAAGATAATTAGCAACTTCTTTTTGAGTAAGATCATGATCTTCTCTCAAATCTCTTATACGCCGATACATCTAGCTTTCTCCTAAATCCAGTATAAAAGGTTTTTAGAAGATTCTTTTTGAATTGTCCTAATTGGACAATTAAAGTTATTGCATGACTTTCAGAGTGCTCCTGGCTATGCTTAATAATAAAAACCTCCACGAACAACATGGAGGCTCGCCAATAAAAATTAAAACGATTCTTACCTTTATAAGATAGTGATGTCAAACTCTTTACTACTCGTTTGACTCGGTTCAACTATTTCTAGCTGGCGTTTTTGGTGGAAGTGATCACCTTCCTCAAGAGACGTCGACAGACCACTCCAGGGCTCAAGGGCAATAAATGGACCTTTATTGGTCGTTGACCAAATGATAAGATTTGAAAAATCAGCAAAATCCACTCTCAGACCCTTATGACTTTTTTTAGATTTTAGGCTGACACTACGGGAAGTCAGTTGGTCTAGCGTAATCGCATCATGACTAAATAAATCGTAATCTAAATCTAAAATCTTTTGTCCATTCAAAAATGGTGTGCGATCGTTTACATCCAACAAACCAGTTTCTGGAAAGCTCCGTGGAACGGTACAGGTTTCAGCAGTCTCGAACTCCAGATAATAATCTTCGTAAGCTTCACCATCAAGCAATGGGCAATTGAAACCAGGATGACCACCGATAAAATAAGGCAATTCCTTCTCTGTTTCATGGTTAATTACCTGATAAGTTGTTCTAATAGTCTTGCCAAACAACGTGTAAGTAATCCTCAATTCAAACCGATAAGGGTATTGTGCTAACATCTCATCAGTTGCTTGAATAGCAAATGTTACCTGATTCTCACTATGGTCTACTAATTCAAATTCACACTTTCGAACGAGACCATGGCGTGGCATAAAACCAACTTCATTTTCGCTGTAGATAGCTCTGTCATTTCGCAAGCTACCACAAATCGGGAACAGCACAGGTGCCTGCCCACTCCAATAAGTAGCATCACCCTGCCAAAGATACTCAACGCCATCTTTATCTTTGATTGAAGACAGGGAGCCACCTAAAATAGAAAACTCAACTGTTAGTTCGCTATTTTTTAACTGAATAACCATCATCTATCCTCCACGCAGAAGAGGGAGAGGCGTTAAGCGCAACCCTCCCATCGAAATATCTCTTATAAAATTGTTAATGTCTCAGCTACTTCTTTGTACCAATAAGCCGATTTCTTAGGGTATCTTTCTTGAGTTTCAAAATCAACATAGAACAAACCATACCGTTTTTCGTAGCCGTTTGACCATGAGAAAACATCCATCAGAGACCAGATAAAGTAGCCTTTGACATTTGCACCGTCAGCAATCGCATCAGAAATCACTTCTAGGTGTTTCTTGACATAGTCAATCCGACCATCATCATAAACAGTACCATCGACAAATTCATCTTTATATCCTAAACCATTTTCTGTAATATAGATTTTTTTATAGTTGGGATAATCTGCTTTGACACGCATAATTTGATCATACAACCCTTGTGGGTAAATAATCCAATCCCAGTCAGTTTTTGGAATATTGTCAGGTGCCTCACGACGTCCTACCCCCTTAATTTGGTATTTAGAACTGCCTTTTTCTCCCTTGCCATTATGAATGATTTCCGTCTCGCCATCGAAAGCCCGCATCCAATCACTCATGTAATAGTTAATTCCCAAGAAATCATTAAGATCTTTAGCTGCTTCTAAGGCTGCAAAATCATCCTCACGGAGATCCAATTCACCGCCGTTAATCGCTAAAATATGATTAACTCCAGACATGGTTGCTTCAGAATAATGACCCAAATAGGTGGCATCAAGGATAAATTTATTATGGATAATATCCTCTAATTCCGCTGCACGAACGTCTTCTGGGTTTTCAGGATCATAGGGGTATTTAGTCGGCAAGGCATGAACCACGCCAATTTCACCAGTATAACCCTTCTCTTTATAGAGTTTGACCGCACGCGCATGGGAAACCATCATGTTATGGTGAGATTGGAAAACCTTAGCCAAATCGTACTGGATTCCAGGAGGGAACTTTCCGACCAAGTACTGTCCGTCGCCAATCGGACCAATCTCATTGAAGGTTGTCCAATAATTAACCTCTGAAAATTCTTCAAAGCAAAAGGCTGCGTAATTCACAAAGTGGTCAATATTGTCACGGTTCAAGAAGTCACCATTTGAATGTAGTGCTTCTGGGGTATCAAAATGGTGCAGTGTGACAAATGGCTCCACCCCACGTTTATGGCATTCTGAAAAAAGCTGGTGATAGTATGCAACACCTTTTGGATTGACCTCACCAAATCCCGTTGGAAAGATACGTGACCAAGCAATTGAAATCCGAATGCCATTAACACCAAATTCCTCTGCTAACTTCAAATCAACTGGATAACGGTTATAAAAATCGCTAGCTGGCTCTGCGGTGTACCAGTAGTTTTCTTCCAGATATTTATCCCAGGCAACTGGTCCCTTACCATCTGTTTTTGTTGCCCCTTCTGCTTGGTAAGCAGCTGTTGCGCCACCGAAAATAAAGTCTTTTGGCAATGTTTTTGTCATCATATTCCTCTTCTAAAACTAGTTCTTCTAAGCAAATAGAAGGCTGAGTTCCCCCAACCTTCCATGTTTTCTTATTTAATTTTCAAATTGTTGCTTAACAAATTCAAGTGAACCTTGACCATCACGGGTCAAACCAATGTATTGAGCCCCTTCAGTCTTAGCCAATTTAATGCCAAGTTTATCGGTTTCTGCCTTCATATCTTCATAGTTAGAGGCAACCTGAGGAGCAAGAATAACCAATTGGTACTGTGGCAAGATTTCACGGTGAGCACCATAGCTTCCAGCAGCAGCTGTTACTGGAGCCCCATACTCTTTCGCAGCCTTATTCAAAGCATTAGCAAGAAGACCGCTTGTACCACCACCCGCACAAAGGACGAGAACATTAGTCTGCTCAGTGATTTCTGTTTCTGATGCTTTTTCTGTCACACCAGCTTTTTCAAGAATGGCATCCGCTTTAGCTGTATTAAAGTTCGCCGCAACTTTTTCTTTCAAGCTATCATTACTTGTACCAGCCGCTTCCTCTGCTAAAATTTGGTCATCATAAACTTTCAAGAATGGGTAGTAGATAGCAACATCAACAACAATAAGCAACGCTGCAAGAACAAATGATAGAGCTGCAAATTGTGTTCCCATAATAATCCCCAAAGGACCAGGAGTTACCCAAGGAAGGTTAACAGAAAAGCTATTCATCCCCAATGTATCAACGAAGAACTTGAAGATCCAAACGTTTACAATTGGTGTCAAGATAAATGGCACAAAGAAAATTGGGTTAAGAACAAGCGGTGCACCAAACAAAATGGGTTCGTTAACACCGAAGAAAGTCGGAACAACTGAGGCACGTCCAATGGCCTGATTGCGTTTTGATTTTGTCAACCACATGAACATGAATGGGACTACCAAGGTAGCTCCAGTACCACCCATGGTCACGATAAACATTTGTGTCCCGGATGTCAAAACTTTGTCGGCATGTTGACCCGCTTGAAGTAATTGCAAGTTCGTTTCAATATTTGCGTAAGTGATAGCCGCAATCGCTGGTTCAACAATTGATGGACCATGGATACCAACAAACCAGAAGAGGGCATAGGCACCAAAGATAATGGTAATGCCAAGGTAACCATCTGCAGCCGTAAAGAGCGGGGCAAGTAGCGTACCAATAACTTCAGCAACACTGGTTCCAATGGTATTGCGAGCAAGCAAATCTAAACCATAGAGCGCAAAGATTGAGAACGAGAATGGGAACAAGTCTTTAAAGACCTGAGAGATGTTCGGTGGAACTTCGTCAGGCATGCGAATGGTGACATTGTTTTTAACACAGACTTTGTAAATGTTAACGGTGATAAAAGCCGCCAGGAAGGCAGAAAGCAACCCCTTCGTACCCAAAAAGCCATTAGCAAAACCACCCTCGATAGAATCAGAAGCTAGCAACAAAAAGCCTGTAATTGATGCCAACATGGTAGACATGTAGTTAATCTGATTGGTACTTTCCAAATCACGGTTAACCGAATCTGTCAATGATTTGGCTGTTGTTCCAGCAACCAGCAAGGCAACAACACCCATGGTATAACCATAAGGTTTCATGAGCATGCTGACAACATCATCGCTCCATGTAAAACCGAAAATGTTTGGCACAAATGCAATCAACAGGAAGATACTCGAGAAAAGAATCACTGGCATGCTGGCGATAAAGCCATCACGAATAGCACGGAGATAAATGTTCCTTGAAATTTTCTCAAACAACGGTTTTTGTTTTTCTAACGCGTTAATCAAAGCATTCATTAGCGATTACTCCTTCTGTAAAGTTCAATCATATGTTTCATCATATCTTTTAACAACAGGGTTGTCATCAAGTGATCTTGACCATGCATCAAGGTCACACTAAATGCCAAATCTTCCCCAAGTGCCTCTTTTTGAAGCAAGCTTGTTTGAACCTTGTGTGCATTTGTGATGCATTCACCAGCTGCTTCAACAAGTGACTCAGCTTTGTCATAATCACCCGCTTGTGCAGCTGACAAGGCTTCCAGGAGACGTGAGCGAGCATCGCCTGCATAAGCAACGATTTCAAACCCTAACAGGGTAATTTCTTCTCTATTCATCAGAGAATTCCTCCTAAATAATTTCTCTTATTTTTGTTTCCATGAAGCAGCTGAGGTTTCCAAAACTCTATTTAAGGATTCAATATTTTCAGAACCAACTGTTCTTAACCATTGACGTGCAGCCTCTTCACCTTCTTCAATGAAAATCTTGACTGAACCTGCCCATGTGGCTCGACCACACAAGACACCATTAAATTTTGCTCCTGATTCACTGGCAAAAACAAGTGTATCTTGGAATAATTGTGCTGAAACACCTGCACTAAGGTAAATATATGGTAAGTATGTTGAAGCTTCTTGGTCTCGGAAATATTGAGCTGCTTCCTCTTTAGTATAAGCGACTTCACCATTTCCAAAACCTTCTACAAAGTTCATATTGACAGGAACCTCTACTTTGAGAACATCAATGCCAAATCTTTCATCAGAGAAAATTCGCATGGCTTCATTTACCTTACGTGGTTTAACACGAGCAAACTCTATACTTGAGTTATCCTCAATTTTTTCATCATATGATAGAATTTCCAAAAAGAATGGGATGTCCTCAGCCTTACATTCAGAACCAATTCTCTCAATATATGCCTGCTTCTGCAGATTGACATATGGATCTCCATCGACATCATAATAGAGTAAGAATTTAACTGCATCTGCCCCCTCTTCCTTAAGGCGTTTTGCAGACCATTCTACAAGGCAATCAGGTAAACGGCTTGTTGTGCTTGCATCATACCCTGTTTTTTCATATGCCAGTAATAAGCCTGATTCTGCATGTCTTGATTTGGCTGCGGGCAAACCATATTCTGGATCTAAAAGAATGGATGACGCAAACTGAGTTAACTCCTCAGAAACGATGACTTTCAAACGTTCGATCTGTTCAACAGATGGTTCCTCTGTTTGATACTGACGCATCATTTTTTTCAATGCTCCACGCTGGTCAAAAGCTAATGCAGAGATAATTCCACTCTTATCACTAACCTTTTCCATAAATAAACGTTTATTTTCTGTTAATACCATAATTACACCTCTTCTACCTGAATTTGATCAGCTAATTTCTGATAATTGGCTAAATTGACATAGCCAGTCAATTTTTCTTGTGCATTTAACATTCCTAAAACATTAGCTTTTTTAAGAAGTTCTACATCATCCAAATTCCCAACAATTGCGGAGGCAATACCAGCAACAGTAGAATCACCTGAACCAACTGGATTTTTTACTTCAATTTTAGGAATACTGACCTTATAATAGTTATTCCAATGCTTAGCAAAAGCACCTTTTGATCCCAGAGATACAATCACCCACTCAATACCTTCGAAAAGTTCGTTTTGTAAACTAAATTTCAATTGATAAATATCATCTGTAATTTCTGAACCAAGTAGTTGGGATAGCTCCTCTGTATTTGGTTTAATTGCTTTTGGTTTTCTATTCGATTTTAAGACTTGTTTCAGAGAATCACCCGAACAATCAAGCACAACAGGAATATTCTTTTCTTCACAAATTGATAACATCTGAACATAGTAATTTGACGGTAATCCTGAAGGAAGACTTCCTGAAATAGTAACTAGAGTAAAATCAGATATGATATTTCTAAAGTATTCTAAAAATCCATTGGATTCCTTCTCGCTAATTTCAGGTCCTTGTTCTAGAATTTCAGTCTGATTTCCATCATGTAAAATGGCGATACAGTTTCTTGTCTCTCCCTTGATATGATAAAAAGAGTGTTTAATAGAGAAATTGTCTAGTTCACTTTCAATAAATTCTCCTAGTTTTCCTCCAAGCAGCCCGCTTGCTACTACTTTATTATCCAACTGATGGAGAACTCTCGTGACATTTAGGCCCTTGCCACCTGCTGTCTTAATAGGGTTTGCAATACGATTAACGGTGTCAACTTCAAACTTTTCCAATGGATAGGAAATATCAATCGATGGATTCAGTGTTATTGTCAAAATCATAATACCTACCTACTTAGTCGTGATATTCTCCACGATCCCATTTTTCCAAAAATTCATCAAAGAACTCTGGGTTAGCCTGTTCAGCATTTTGAGTTTCAATCTTACTGATTTTTTCAATCAATTTTTTATTTTCTGGTGTTTCTTTATACTCAGCAGCAATGAATGCGTCAATAATATCACACATTAGAAGCTCTCCAGTAACTTTTCCACCAAAACCAATGACATTGGCATTCAACTCTTCCTTAGCATATACAGCAGAAGACATGTCTCGAACAAGAGCCGAGCGAACACCTGGAACCTTATTGACGGCATTGTTGATACCGACACCAGTTCCACAGATACACACTCCCAAATCTGCTTGTCCACTCACAACGGCTTCACCAACTTTTTTCCCATAAATTGGATAATGAGTTCTGACATGGTCATAAGTTCCGCAGTCAATGACTTCATGTCCTTGGTTTTTTAGATAATCAACAACAGCCATTTTCTCATCGGTAACGATATGGTCACAACCAACAGCAATTTTCATAAATGTTTATTTCCCTTCTTCTATTTTAACCCATTTTATTGAGCATATCGACACGAATTTGGTGTCTACCGCCATCATATGAACCAAAGACAAACCCTTTTACGATATTTTTAGCTAATGTTGTACCAACAATTTCTGATCCAATAGTAATCATACGAGAATTATTGTGGCCTCTCGTCATGTAAGCGGAACGTTCATCCGATACCTCTGCGGCTACCATACCTTTTACCTTCGTAGCAACCATAAAGCTACCTGCTCCATAAGCATCAATAGCAATACCCAAATTCTCGTCGTTTTTTTGAACCTCTTTTGCAACAGCAAGAGTCGTATCTACAAAATCTCTTACCTCTCCTTGACTAACATCAATAACCTCTAATTGATTTTCCTTAAGGTAATCAACGATAATATCTTTTAATTTTAGTCCAGCTTGATCTGCACCAATGACAATTGCCATAATGTACTCCTTATAGTTAATATATAGAAAAAGCGTTTACAACCTTTTTACAACTATGATTATATACCCAAAGAAACATTTTGTCAACACTTTTTGTTTAAAAAATGTCTAAAAAATGTTATTTTCTTATTTTTTTATATGTAAAACCAAAAAAACCAACATTTTCCGAAGTTTTTGTTGGTTTTCTCTTATATCAAGAAATGACTTCTGTGAAATCTCTAATTTTTTGTAGTTGTTCTGGTCTAAAACTATCTGTAATTACTGCAGTCAATTCTCCTAATTGACAAAATGTTGTAAAATCTTCTTTTCCTATTTTAGTTGTATCAATGAGTAAATATTTTTCCAAAGAATTTCTTAAAGCTATTTGTTGTGTAAAAGCTTCTGCAAAGGAAGAAGTCATGACCTCTCCTTCTTTAACACCATTTCCGCTAAAAAACATTTTACTGAATTTCATCTTTTCCAAAATAGTATTAGTAATTTCACCCACAAATGATTCTGTCACCTGTCTCATTTCTCCCCCTAAAAGATAAACTTTAAATGTTTCAGTCTTTTTTTCATATAAATGCTTGAAAACAGGATAGCAATTGGTTACAACAGATAATACACTATTCTGAATTTCTGTTGCCAACAGTTCAACAGTTGTACCTGGTCCTAAAAATATGGTATCTCCATCCTCAATTAAAGTAGCTGCTTTCTTGGCTATTTCGGATTTCTCTGCGATATTTATATTGTGTTTTTCTTGATGAGAACTTTCTTTCAGTGCAAAGGCATTATTACTACGAGCACCACCATGAATTTTTGTCAGTAAACCTCTCTCTTCTAACTCAGATAAATCACGTCGAGCTGTCATATCTGTGATATCGAACATTTCAACCAGTTCAGCTATTCTAATCGTTCCCTTTTCTTGTACAAGTCGTACTATTTCTTCATGTCTTCTATATTTTTTCATTTTCAACTTCCTCAAATTTGTTACTTTCATTATATCACTTTTCCAACATTATTTGTTTGTTTTATTGTCAAAAAATATTAAATCCATCATTTTTTTGTTGATTTGGAAATAAATTCTCTTTTTCAGCAATTTGACTAAGAACCTGTATTCACAAAAAAATGTTAAACTAAAGATATGATACGAAAAGCATATGACACTGATTTAACGGATAAAGAATGGGCTGAACTTGAACCCTATTTCTCCAAACACCGCACCTATAAATGGTCTAAACGAGAACTCGTGGACGCAACCTTGTATATCACTAAAACAGGTTGCCAATGGCGCATGCTCCCTCATGATTTCCCTCCTTACCCAACTGTCTGGAGTTTCTTTCGTCGTGCCAAGGAGAGCGGCTTGTGGGACAAGATTCTGGCGGAACTAGTTAAAAAAAGCGAGTAAAAGCAGGTAGAGCAGCCACTCCAAACTATGCTATCATTGATTCTCAAAGCGTCAAAACAACGGATGCTGCAGAAGAACGTGGGATTGATGGAGGTAAAAAAGTCAAAGGGAGAAAATGCCACATCGTTGTTGATACCATGGGGAATCTGCTTGATGTGGTGGTTCATGCAGCTAATTTGCACGACACAACATCAGGGCTTTTAGTGGCGCGCAAAGTGATGATAGAATTCCCAACTATCAAGGCTTTTTCGGCCGATGCAGGTTATCGGAAAAGTTTTGAAGAGATGATGAGTGAGGCGTTGGGCTCATATTAGTTGTCTTTTAAGGGCTCTATAATTTTGTGAATACAGGTTCTAAGCTAATTAGGCTAGTTTTTGGCCAACTGAGGACAATTTTTGCGGGCATAATGGCCGTACTACCAGAACATTTGATAGTGAGTAAGCTAAAATTCGCCCATTCTAGTCAGTGTTTCTATTGTGAATACAGGTTCTAACATAATTTCTAATGCTCCCATTCAACCATTGAATGTTAGCCATATTTTCCTCGTTTCACTACTTATTTCTTCTATTATAGTATGATATTATTTTCGATTAAAAAGATATGCTGCAATTTATGTTTTATCTGATAGCGGTTGATTAATTATCTTTACTTCTCTCTATAAACTTTGCGAATTTCTCTTTCTCCACTTTCATCATCTCGTCCTCAACCTTACTCCATTTTCCGAAGAGACATTCTTGTAGCACTTCTGCTGCTGAACCTTCATCTATTTCAGAATCATAGACACAGGTTCTGTCCCTCTGATATATCTGAATCTGGTCAAAAATTTTGCTCTGCTCTAACTCTCGAAGATTCCCCACCAAATGCTCCACGATGCCATCATGATGCTCTTTAGGGGTTGCTCTAGCCTTATTTGGGTCTAGGGCATAAAGCTCCTCATAGCGGATAAGCGTGCTGAGGTAGGATAATTCTGACTTGGTCGCCATCACGGCCAAAGAGACTTTGTAGTTTCTTGAGCGTAATAGCAGAGCTCTTTGCTGAGGAACCTCTGTCGTTCTCAAGGTTCCCTCTATAAGCAAGTGATAGCCTTGCTTACTCAACTCTTCAACTAGATGTTCGACCATTTGCCCCGCAAATCCTTTGGTATAATACTAGCCTTGCCATAGGTTTCCTGTAAAGCCAGATAATTGGGATGCAGGGAACGGTAACTATCACCGTCAATAATGATGATATTTCCTTGAAATTTCTTTTGCTTAATCCGGTAAATGGTCGTTTTACCTGCTCTGCTTTGCCCACCAAGTAAGATAGCTTGAGGTTTCTGGGAACTTATTTTTCCTCAAGTTAAGGCACGAATGGTCCGTTTTAGAGCTAATTCAAAATCTGATTGGTTAAATGCCTCTAAGGTCATCAGGTCACCACCTGTTGCTTGGCCAGCTCCAACAGCCGCTCAATGCCATCCAAATAGCCAGTGTAACGCTCGACTTCATCAAAGCTGTCCACCAGGTAAATCTTGGTCTTGATGAGATCTGACAGGTCATCGCTCATCAAGACCCAAGGATTGGTATCGTCATCAAAGGCAATGCCCAACCCATTCTGGTGACGATAGAGTCTGGATAAAATGGCTGAGCCTCGCTCTTTCATGACCTCAATTTTCAAGGTCAGCTGGTAATCTTCTACTGGCGTCAACAGCTTTTCTTCCCCCACAATAGCCACATAAGAAACATTAAACTCGCGACAAATGCGATCTATCAAGTCGATTGATACAGAGCTTGTGCCATTTTCATAACGGCTCAGGCTATTACGAGAAATCCCAATCTTCTCCGCAAACTCCGACTGAGACAATTGTTGCTTTTGGCGAAGAGCCTTAATATTTTCTTGAATCATTGTGGATCCCACTCCTACTTTTCACTCTATTATAGCATAAACACTATAGCATAAACACAAAACACTTGAACCAAAAATGGTGCAAGCGCTTTGTGTTATTCTACCTTAAACTGTTCAATCCGCTTCTCCAACTCTTCTGTATTTAACGGTGCTCTGACAGTCTCAATACAATCATCCAGACTGTCTGCTCGAATGGCTGGCTTCTTGGATAGATTATTTAACTGGCGTATGCTTTCAAGGATAAGGAAAGCTATAATTTCTCCAAATAATAAATTCCTGAATAGGAATGGACAATTCGACAAATTTCGTCATAGGAATAATACTCATGACTCCGTATCGATAGTACCAGTGGCAAACTATTCGAAAATCCAGTCCCAGTTTTCGCATATTCAATGCTACTAATCTCAATATCCCGCTTTTGGGCATATTCTATAAAAGTCTCCAAATCCAACTTTTTATCAACTTCAATATAGAGGCTGTACTTTTTACGCGTTTTTTCGATAATAAAATCTAAACGGTGAACTAATTCAATGACAGTATAGAGGCTGACAGTAGCAATGATAGCAATTTCATAAGCACCAATCCCAATAGCAAGACCATTGGCAGCACAAGCCCAAAGGATAGCTGCTGAGGTCAGCCCTCTAATTTGATTTTTAGTGGTCACAATGATCGAACCTGCACCCAAAAAACCAATCCCGCTTATAACCTGTGCTCCCATACGAACAGGATCACCAATTTTGAATACTTGATAGATATATTGGTTGGTCATCATGACAACAGTCGCACCGAGAGTAACTAGCAGATAGGTTCTGAAACCTGCTGCCTTGTTCTTCATCCCTCGTTCAAAGCCAATAGCACCACCCAGAAACATCGCTAAACCAATTCGGACAAATATTTCAAAAAAAGATAGCTGACGCGTCACCTCAAAAGGTTGAAACAAAAATTCTGCGATAAGTCATCCCCCCTATCTAAGATTTTTCGGCCCAAAACCTTCTGGCAAGATCTCCTTGAGTTTATAAACCCGGTATTCCGTCGTAGACTTGGCAATAATAATTTCAAAATCTTGGTAGCGTCCAAACTCCATCATGACCTGACGACAAACACCACATGGAGCTGTATAGTCCGTCAATTCAGCCTTCATGCCTCCGACCACACAAATGCGTGTGAACTCTCTTTCTCCATCGTAAACAGCTCGGAAGAATGCTGTCCGCTCAGCACAGTTTGTCGGGGTATACGCTGCATTTTCAATATTACAGCCCTGATAAATCTTACCCGTAGCAGTTTCTAAGGCTGCTCCAACGTGAAAATGAGAATAAGGCACATAAGCCTTGTGCATAGCCTCAATAGCTGCTTCGATCAGTTTCCTATAATCTTGTGTCATAGTATCTCCTTTCATAAATTCACGATTTTGCCGATGCCCAGATAAACAATCCATGCACAGACATCCTTAGCATAGTCTCCCAAACGCTCCAAATGCAATAGGATTTGATAATACTCTCGGCCATTTTCGATGCGCTCAGGATAGTTTTTGATATAGTCCGTCAATCGGTCTTGCGTCTCCTTGTAGATCCTATTTATAGTTTCATCCCAAGTTGCAATGAGAATTGCTTTATCAGGGTCTTGGGCCCGATAGGTTTCAAAGGTCTCTTCCAGTAATAGGGTCAGAGCCTCGAAGATGGCATTGATGGGTTCAGTCATTTCTGACAAGCTGCCGCTGTTTGATAATTGGATAATAGACTGGGCAATAGAGCGCAGATGATCACCCATGCGCTCAATATCGGAACTAGCCTTTAGCACCGTGATTATCCTTCTCAAATCTCCTCCAACTGGGTGTTGTAGGGCCATGAGTTCGACAGATTTTGTTTCCAATGCAAGTTCTCGGAAATTAATGTCTTCATCAAATACCATAATCTCAGCAGCCAATTCGCTATTCTCTTCTTGAAAAGCTACAGCGGTTCGTTCTAGCTGCGACAGAACAGCTTGTCCCATATCGTATAAATCGTGATGCAATTCTACTAGAGACTGCTCAAAAGCTTGTCTTAACATAAGACTCCTTTCATTTTCATTGATTAATTGGGCGGTAAATACCACCTACCAGCCATCAGCCTTTGACAGCCGATGGCCGCTTTTAGGAAGGTTCTGAGAGGAGAAATCCTCTCTCTACTAAACTAGAAACGAGCTCAGTAGAAAATATGGACTCGTAGAAACATGAACTACTTTGAAGTATGTCCTACGAGCCTAACTGATGGCGAGCGATCAAACTCGACACCAGAAACATTATGCTTTCTCAGCTAAAATCAACTGACGTACAGCTTCAACTGCTGTTTTAATAGCTATTGAAGTATCGTGTACAATAGGATTGTCTAGCCCTTGTTTTTCCCGCTCTTGATTTCCAAGAGCTAAGAAGATGGCACCAGCTTTCACTTTTCGATAAGCTGCCACGATAAAGAGGGCAGCTGATTCCATTTCAGAGGCCTTACAGCCCATGCGCAGCCAAGCTTGCCATTTGCTTTCTAATTCAGATTGCACAGGCTTGGTTTCAGGGCTATGTTGACCATAGAAGGAATCCTTGGATTGGACCACACCAACGTGATAAGATTGATCGAGAGATTGAGCTGCAGGTATTAGAGCATTGGTCACTTCTACATCCGCAACAGCTGGAAACTCAATAGGAGCATATTCGCGGGTTGTCCCCTCCATGCGAATAGAACCAGAAGCAATGACCAAGTCTCCCCCTTTGACGTCCGTATCCATACCGCCACAGGTCCCGATCCGAATCAAAGTTTCAGCTCCACAATTAACCAACTCCTCAATGGCAATAGCGGCAGATGGTCCACCAATCCCTGTTGAAGTGACACTGACAGGAACACCTTCAAGGCTACCTGTGTAGGTCACATATTCTCGACTGTCGGCTACCAGTTCTGCATTATCTAAATATTTGGCGATGGCTGAACATCGCTTAGGATCTCCAGGTAAAATCACATATTTCCCAATTTGCCCTGGCTCCACATTAATGTGAAATTGTTTATTATCGCTTGCGTATTTCATTTTAACTCCTTAGATTCTCTAGAAATCTCCTAACAACCACGATAGCCTGAGTCACTCTTACAACTCATGGTCTCAATCATAGGCATCTCCCATCTGGGCTAATCCATTTCTTGCACTAAAATAGCCCGTTTATGTTGTCTCATAGGTTAGATTCTGGCCTGTTGCCTTATCGAAGATATGGTGTTCTTCAAAGACGATATGAATGTCCTTGCCTTCATAACCACTGACTTGTCCAACCAAACGGTTATTGAGATCCATCAGGCTGACACGTACATAAGAATCACCAACCAAACCTGTGACCATCACTTCTTTGCCGAGGTTTTCCACCATTTGAACTCGTAATGGTACAGAGTTTTCAACGGCTTCAAGGTGAACACCAATTTCATGTGAACGAGCACCAATGACAACTGACCGCTGACTGGTATCTGTAAAGAAGTCTTGTAAACGCTCAGATACAGCCACTTTAAATAAGTCATGTACAAGATAGGCACGACCGTCTTCATACACTAATTCTGCATCAATAAAGTTCATCGGTGGATTCCCCATGAAATGAGCCACAAAGAGATTTTTAGGATTATGGTACAGCTCTTGCGGTGTATCAAATTGCTGAATGCGACCCTTATCTAAAATAGCAATCTTATCACACATGGACATGGCTTCTTCTTGGTCATGGGTTACTAAGATAGCAGTAATCTTTGTCTCTTTTTGAATACGGCGAATTTCTTCACGAATCTCAATCTTCAAGCGTGCATCTAAGTTGGACATCGGCTCATCCAGAAGCAAAATTTGAGGATTTTTAATCAAGGCGCGCGCCATAGAAACACGTTGCTGCTGACCACCAGAAAGCTGAGCTGGTGTCCGATCCAAGAGAGCTTCAATTTGTAGTTTTTTCGCAATCTCACGTGCTCTAAGATGACGCTCTTCCTTCTTCACTCCCTGTTGTTTCAGTGAAAAAGCAATATTATCAATCACCTTCATGTGAGGATAAAGCGCGTAAGACTGAAATACCATGCCGATATTTCTATCTTTTGGAGCGAGATAGGTAACATCCTTTTCACCAAAGGAAATCTTGCCAGATGTCGGCTCCAAAAGACCCGCCATACAGTTGAGAGTCGTTGACTTTCCACATCCAGATGGGCCTAGCAAGGCAACAAAGGATGACTCTTCAATCTCCAAGTCGATATTATCCAGAGCGACTGCTCCTCCTGCAAATTCTTTTCTAAGCTGTTCAATTTTAATCATATCCCTTTACCTCCTGAAACATTCCCTTTCATCAACTGACCTTGTGATACGATAAAGAAAATCACGACTGGCAACATATATACCAGAGCCATCGCTGAAAAAATACCATAGTCAGCAATCATTTGCTCATTACTGGACACTTTCCGTAAATAGGTTGCTAAAACAGGTGTCTTAGTATTAAAAATCAAGACATTAAACAGGATATAGTTGGACCAGGCTGCCATAAAGGCAAACATAGATGTCGAAGCCAAACCAGGCTTAACCATGTGAATAATCACCTGGAAAAAAGCTGTCAATCGATTACACCCATCCACTAGAGCTGAATTTTCAATGTCCCGTGGAATTTGTAAGAAAAAGTTCCGAATGATAAAGGACGAACCTGGCAAACGAAAGGCAATAGCAACCAAGATAACACCGACCATTGTGTTCAAAATCTTAAGGTACATCAAGACATACACAACCCCAATAAGCAACAACATACCAGGGAACATCCGCAAGACAAGGAGTAACCACGTTAAGAAATTTTTCCCCTTAAATTCTAAACGAGACAAGGCATAGCCCGCCATACAGCTAAAGACAACTTCAAAGACAGTCACAATCACTGTGAAATAAATTGTATTCCACATAGACTGTCCTACAGGGTCAATATTTGTCTGGTCAATCCGAACCGTTTCCGTTAAAAACTTAAAGTTTTCTAAGGTGAACCCACCTGTATCTTGATTTAGAAATGCATTGAGGAAAAACTTCCCATAGATAAAGACAATAGGTAAAATACAAAGACACATGACTGCAATAGCAATTCGTTCATGTTTCTTTTCTAGATTTAATGGACGTTTAGCCATGCGCTAGGACCTCCTTTCTCTTCATTCGACGACTGACTAAACCGATAATCAGCATCAGTGCAGCCACCACAATAATCAATACCAAAGAAATCGCCGCTCCATAACCATATTGGAGATTGCCAAAAGCCTTGTGATAAGCGGAGAGGGCCCAAACTTCCGTCTTCACACCTGGACCACCATCGGTAATCAAGAGGATGGCTATATAGTTAGTTAAAAGACCAAGAGTTTCCCAAAGAGCAATAAAGAGGATGTGGGGTTTGAGATTGGAAAGAATGATGTGCTTGAAAATCTCCCACTCTCCAGCCCCATCTACACGAGCTGCCTTGAATTGGTTCTCAGGAATACTCTTGATGGCACTGGAATAGATCGTTGTACCGTAGGCAATACTCGTTAAAATCTGAACGAAAATAACAATTTCAAATGGATAGGTTGCAATCCAGTTGACAGGAGCATTACCCGTCAAGGCCATATACCACTGGTTCAGGACACCATTTTCAGATGAATCCAACAACCACAACCATAAAACAGAATAGACCACTGTTGGTGTAATCATGGGAATCATCAACATGGACTTGAAGAAATTGCCGATCTTTTCATTGCGGATAAAATAGGTTGTCAACGTTGCAAAGAAAAGTTGCAGGACAATAGTAATCGCAATCGTAATCACGATATAGACAATCGTATTTTGAACAATGGTACCTGTATTTGGATCTTTTAAGATTTTGGTGAAATTTGTAAAACCTACAAAGTTCCAAATAAAGCTACTATTGAGACTGGTAAAAGCCATGATAATGGTCAAAATTGCTGGTAAAATATAAAGCGTTGTAACCAAAATAATAAACGGTGATAGGAAAGCGTAACCTTCAATATTTCGTTTTAGGGCTCTTTTTTTATCAGGGTTCATTTACTTCCTCCTAAATAGTGACAAATCATCAGCTTATAAAGAGAGAAAGAGAGCAGGATTCCTCCATTCATAGAGATCCCAGCCCTCCCTTCTTTATGATATAGAATTAGTCATTAAAAACGATGTTGCTCGTATCTGCCGCGTTAAGCTCAATCTGTACCTTAAAGTCTTCATAGGCTTTTTCAGGTGTGATTTGACCAAGTTCGAGCAAGGTAATTTGCTTGAAGAGTTCGTTGCGGAAGACACTTTCATCGCCAATTGGTGGAACAGTGATAACATGTTCTGCCATGTAGCCAACGTCCTTCAAAATTGGGTTTTCAGTGATTTCTGGCAATTCATTGGCATCTTTAACAGAGGCAAGGGCAAAGATTGTTCCTCCATGTTTGGCCAACTGATTGACAGAATCACCTTTATGCAGTTCATCCAAGAGCTCTTTGGCAATTTCTGGATACTTGGTGCTGGCATTGACTGCGACTGCTTGAGGAGCAGCAACAGTGAATGGTTTTTTATTGTATTTGGATTTAGGGAATACTGCAAACCCGATATGGTTGACAAGCTCTTCTGGAGTTTGGTTCACTTCTTGTGCCACATACGTTGAAGCAAAAACTGGTCCATAGTATGAGAAGGCTGTGCCATCACCCACCATTTTTTGGATAGATGTCCATTGTTGTTGGGTCAAGTCTTGTGGTGTAATCTTATCCGTATTGGCTGCATCATACATGAATTGGAAGAAGCGAGTGATACTCTCCTTGTCAACTACTAGCTGTCCCTTCTCATTATAGTGAGCTGACCCATATTCACGAAGCACATCTAAGAAGTCAGAGCCTTTACCTGGGCGGTGAAGGAGACCCCATTTTACAACTCCAGCATCTTGCAATTCTTTGTTCAGAGCGATGAAGTCTTCCCATGTAAAGCTACCATCAGCAAATTTTTGTGGAAACTCTGCAATCTTTTCTTCAGACCAACCGTGTTTACGAAGGGCATCTTTGTTAAAATAGATCGCACGAGTCGGTACATCGAATGGCATAGCATAAAGCTTCCCATCCATCTTAAATGAATCCAGAGCACCATCGACAAATTTTGATTCATCCAAACCTGTCACATCCAGTACCAAACCATTATTGACGTGGTCTTGTAAATTCCCAGCTAAACTGAAAATATCTGGACCTTCACCATTTTTAGTGGCAAAGAGGACATTTTGCATGTACTCATCCCAGTCAATCCGCTGGTAGTCTTTTTCAATGACAATCTTGAGGTCACGGCCTTCTTCTTTGTATTTTTCATTCAGACGGTCAGCGGCGGCTGCAATACCATCAGGAATAGAAACAAAGTCCATGTTATGCGCCACCTTGATGGTTACTTCTCCTGTAAGGTCGTTTGTACCAGTTCCCGCATCTTTGTTTCCTGATGAGCAGGCTGTTGCAATGGTTGCTGCTGCACCCAGCAAACACAATGAAGCTAATTTTTTGAAGTTCATGATTTTCTCCTTTTAAAGTCATTTGCCTAAATCGCTGAAAAATGTTTAGCCTCCTTTTATTAATTTGCAAAACAGACAAACTATATTTACTATAACGCTTTCATATAGCTATCTCTATTATCTTATAAGAAAGCGTATTCCACCAGATAACAATGTTTCATCTTTTTTAACTTATGTTTCCTGATGCTTATAGTATTTCACAAAATAGCTTATCATCTCAGCTGTACAGCATATCCCAAATCTCCCGAAATCTTGCCTTATAAAATATCATCTAAGCAAGAATGTCAAACACTTTATCATATTCACTGCGAATTGTTACTAATGTCAATATTTTAAGTGGATTATCGACCATAGACCTCATCACTTGGAAACCTATTAAATCTTCTCTTTACAGTACATTTTTTGGTATACTAGTATTATCTATATGTATTGGAAGGAATAGACATGACACATTTGAATCGCTTGACAGATATCTCTTCAAGAGCCAATCTTTGGAATGTAAGGTTTAATAACTACTTGGATTATATCACCCTTTCTCCTCAAATAAATGTCTATCAAAGTGGTCACAAATGGTACTCCACACCTGGTTATTTATCCGAGCCTGCGATTTATGATCACTACATTATCCATTACATCATCTCCGGCAAGGGCAAATATTTTATTGATGGAGAAGTTATAGAAGTCAATAAGGGAGATTGCTTCCTCATACCGCCCTATAAAGTCGTCCAGTATCAAGCAAGCCATGATTCCCCTTGGACCTACTACTGGATAGGCTTTAATGGCATTGAAGCTCTTGATTTGCTAGATCTTGCAGGTTTTACCAACAACTATGTCCTATCCTTTAAGTCAACTCCATTAGATTCTATTTTCAACGATATTGTCTCTATCAAAACCTCTACAAAAGCCTTAGAATTAGCCTTACTGGGTCAGTTATATACACTATTTGCACAGCTTATCAATAACAGTGACACCAAGGTTAACCAAAATAACACTTACTACAATAAGGCCATCCAATACATTCAGGAAAATTATTCGCATTCAGACCTGTCCATCACTAAAATTGCTTCCCATGTTGGTCTAACACGCTCCTACCTTTATAAGATATTTATTCAAGTTTCAAAATTATCCATATCTGACACTATTACCAACGTCCGACTCAGCAAAGCGCTATCCCTCATAAGAAATAGCAATTACTCTATCCAAGAAATAGCCTTTATGGTTGGATTTAATTCTCAGGCCTATTTCTCAAAAATATTTAAATTGCATTTCAACATATCTCCAACAGACTATCGAAAACAGCTTAAGTAATCAGATGCAGGATAAGGTCTCTCAAACCTTATCCTCTTTGCTGTTAGCTATCACACTAGTTTTACACAACCACTGCTATAAAGACCTTAAACCATCACAGGTCCAATTCCTCTCGGTTAAAAATATTATAAGCAACAACTCGGTATCTTCCATTCTCATAAGTCATGACCGAAACAGAACCATTTTCAGGATCAACATCTGTCTTATAGTCTGGATCGAGTAAATTAAACAAAGCCTTAATAGCTGAACTATGAGAAACCAAAAGAAGGTTTCCATGGCTGTGGTGGCCGACAATATCTGCCATAGCATCCAAGAGTCTACTGGAAAAATCATCATAATTTTCAGCCAGCTGGGCAGGATCTAGTTCTTTTAGCATATTGAGCTTCATGCCTTCGGTGATGACAGCATCCTCTTCTAAATCATAGACATCACGCGCCCGATCTTCAGCAATTTTCCAAACTTCTGGACCATACAACCCCTCATAGTAGCCAAAACCCACCTCACGTAGCTTTTTGACTTCCTGAATCGGAGGTTGCTGTTGGTCTCGCTGAGCCAGAAAAATCCTACCTGTTTCGATAGCACGCGTCAAATCACTTGAATAAACTGCCTCAAATGAGATATCTGAAAATGCTCTACCTGCCTCTTGCGCAACAGTTATCCCCTTCTCTGTCAATTGCGAGTTGGACCAGCCCTGCAAACGACGGTAAACATTAAACTGTGTTTGACCATGCCTAAGAAAAAAGAGTTTTAGTTTAGTCATAGTAGGGCTCACTTTCTAAAAAAGTTATATAATGACGCTCGATAGCCTCCGCCAAAGCTTGCTTGAGCGAAGCATGCTTTTCGCTAAACGCATACTTGGGATCTTGAAAGACCTCGTCATCATAACGCCATACGACACTTTTTCCCAGGGTCTCATCTTCCCAATCATAGCGCGGAAAAAGATGGGCATGTGTCACGGGATGACTGTTGCCTAAAATACTATAATTGATTCGTCGTGCCTGCAACACTTCCATCATGGCATCACCTAAAATAGACATTTCTATCAAATATTTTTCTCGAACATCGATTGGCATATCCGTCAGATGGTCATATTGCCCTTTCGTGAATAGGATACAGTATCCCTCCCAAAACTGATTTTTCCCCATTTCGACATAGCTTGTTTCAAATTCATAAACAAAGTAAGGCCTATGTGTGAAATTGTCCTTATCCTCCATTTTAACCTCTTTTCTAAATGATTCTATTCTACTTTCTCACAATGCTTGATCCAAAGATAAAGTCGTAGATGTAATCATTAACCTTAACATGCATGGCGTCGTGGCCATACTCAGGTAAGATTTTCATCTCTTTTTCACAGGTCAAGCGGTTATAGATCGCAAACTGGGTTGATGGTGGACAAATCTCATCTTCCAGACCGACCACAAAGGCTACTGGACATGTGATGCGGTGCGCCAAGTTTTTGATGTCTATGTAGGACAAATTAGACAAGAAATCTGCTTCCGTTTCATGGAAGGGGTCTGAAAACTTAAAGTATCGGAAGAGTTCATTATAAGGTTCACTGTTGTCCCCAAGTTCCAGAATTCGCTTGAAGTCAGACAAGAATGGGTAGATAGATGCTGTTTTAGTGATTTTAGGGTTAAGTGCCGCAGCAACTAAGGCCAAGGCCCCACCTTGTGAAGCACCGTAGCTGACCAGATTGCTCTCATCGACAAAGTCTTGAGCAGCGATGATGTTAATCAGCTGGTAAACATCCAGGTAAACATCCTTATAAAAGAGTTTATGTGGCCCTTCTAGTGCCCCACGGATGACTTGACCCTTAACCGTCATGCCGTCAAACTGACCATGGTCAATCGACCGTCCGGCTTGACCACGTACATCCAAATAAACCACTCCATAGCCAGCAGCCACAAACTTGAGGCTCTCTGTCCAGTCTGGGCTCTGCCCTTGGTAACCGTGGAAGTAAAAGAGCACAGGCACTTTGTCATCCGTCTTAGGGAAGATACACTTGGCAAATACCTTACCATTATTGGTGCCGTCAAACCACAACTCGTAACACTTGGCAAATGGCAGGTTAAAGGACTGCTCTGTCAGCTTATACTGGGGAAGCTCAGAAACCTTGTCCAGTTCTGATTGCCAAAAATCATCAAAATCACCAGGCACTTCATGACGACCATGATAGGCCTGCATGTCCTTTAAACTCATATTATCAATCATCTGTTTCTCCTTTTTATAGTTAACTTGCGAATCATACTCAAAGAAAATCAATCTAGACTAGGCAAGGAGTCGCAGACAGCTCAAATAGTCCAGTGGACTGTTTGAGGAGCGAGCCCAGAAACAAGTAAGCGAGCTAGAGGGCTACGGGCAGACCTTAGACGTCAAGCCCGATGAGGCAGTGGCTAAGGTCTGCCCTAGTTTGGAAAGAAAATAAAATCGATTTTTTTCCAAACGTTGCAAGGCGAGTTATAGTCACGCTGGTGCTCACTACTTTAGTCACGCTTCGCTCACCGCTCACGCCGTATAGTTTTGATTTCAAAGAGTATCAGTCACAGCCTCACAGCTGTTACTGAGCCTTTAGAGGCTGGGAGTCAGTCCTTACCACTCCATTATATTTGATTTGCTGAGTAAGACGCAGGGGTTGGGAGCAACTCTTGCTGGCTTTGCCAGTTTTAGAATTGCCCCTGCACAGTTCATTAGGTGCTTTAGCACCAATGAACCACTGCTAGTGGGCTCTAATGCGCTGATGTCATCAGCTGAACAGTCCTAACGAACGAGGGAAGTTTTGCTTCCCTGATTTCCAACCTCAAACAGTCACTCCCCTAACTGTTTGAGCTGTTCGGAGGTGGGAGTACAAGCAGCCCGAACCCTAAAAACTTGGGAGGTGAGGGGAAATCGAATTCTATCGAATGACCGATTTCTGTCCGACTCTCTGTTTCTGTCTGAAATGATAATAAGCACCGAGCATACCAGCCACATTTTCATTCTGGGCAAAGACAATGCGGGTCTTGTCTGCGATACTAGATACCAGATGCCGCTTGAGGGCAGCCTTGATGCGCTCTTCTAAAAACTCTCTCTGTGCCATGATCCCACCGCCTAAGACCACTATTTCAGGGTTGGTCACATAGCAGATATTGGCAATGCCCTGCCCTAGATAATCAACCATACGATCGATAGCCGCCAGACAAACGTCATTGCCGCTCTTGGCCTCGTCAAAAATGCGCAAGCCACTCCAGTTAGACACTGGCTCATCCACTTGTTTCGCCACTTCGGTTACTAGAGCTGTTGTCGAAGCCAAATCTTGGAAAGCACCATCTGGCAGATGGATATAGCCCACTTCACAGGCAGAATTGCTAAAGCCATGAAACACCTTGCCATCCAGAAGTAGGCTACCGCCGATGCCTGTACCGATGGTCAAGCATACCGCAACGGAAGCTCCTCTAGTTGCTCCAACCTGACTTTCTGCCAAACCAGCACAGTTGACATCATTTTCCGCCTCACAAGGTAGGCCGAATTCAAGTTCAATAGTCGCCTTAAAATTTGTTCCAGCATAATTTGGAATTTGTGGTCCAGCATAAAAAATTTCTCCTTTATCTGGATCAATCATGCCTGCCGAGGAAATCCCTACACCAATCAGCTCATGTTCAGCCTGATAGGTCCCAACAATCTGCCCTACCTTGTCCAAAATCGCCGGTCCCCCCAGATGAGCCTCGGTGTCAATCTTGTAGTCTTCCAAAATCGTTCCCGTCTCGTCAATTAGACCATACTTTATCTGTGTTCCCCCAATGTCAATCGCCACATATTTTGACATAGATCCTCCTTTGCCATGTCATAAACAAGACGGAAAGTCTATTGCCGACCCTCCGCCCCATTTTTACTATCTTAGCAAAACTTTTCTTTGGCTTCCCGAATCAATTCGGCTGCTTTAGCTACCAAGTTCTTGTCTTCTTCAGCAATAGGTGCCAAAGGTGAGCGAACTGAACCAAGATCTAGATTCTCATTAATTTTAAGAACAGCCTTAATCACGGCATACATGCTACCGCGACCGACCACCAAGTGACCAATGATGTCATTGATAGCATATTGCAATTCTTTAGCTCTTTCTAGCTCACCTGTCGCAATCAGCTTGTCTAATGTCAAGAACAATTCAGGCATGGCACCATAGGTTCCACCAATACCGCCTGCCGCACCCATCAAGCGACCACCCAGAAATTGCTCATCTGGTCCATTGAATACCAGTTGCTTGCCTTGACCAAGACTATTAAAAATTTCAATATCTTGAACTAGCATAGACGAATTTTTTACCCCGATGACACGAGGGTTCTTGAGCATTTCACGGTAGAGGCTCGGTGTCAAAGCCACGCCAGCCAGCTGTGGAATGTTATAGATGATGAAATCCGTATTTGGTGCTGCGTCACTAATCGCATTCCAGTAAGCCGCAATCGCATGTTCAGGCAAACGGAAATAAATTGGAGGAATCGCTGCAATAGCATCAACACCCAATTCTTCTGAGTGCTTAGCTAATTCAATCGAATCCTTGGTATTATTACAGGCCACATGGTTAATGATCGTTAATTTACCCTTGGCTACTGCCATGACGTTTTCCAAAACCAACTTCCGATCAGCGACACTCTGATAGATGCATTCTCCTGACGAACCATTGACATAAAGGCCCTTAACACCCTTATCAATAAAGTACTGAGTCAGGGCACGAACACCCTCTGGGCTAATCTCACCAGCCTCGTCATAGGCTGCGTAAAAGGCAGGAATAATGCCGTGGTATTTACTCAAATCTGACATATACATCTCCTTTATTTGGCTACCCAGTGCGTTTCACTAATCTGCACCAGATCTTTGACACGACCATCTCCATCGTAAAATTCCGAATAGCGATTCTGGTATTCCACTTCTGCCGTTTCACGACGAGCTTTCAGGGCCTCACGATCAGCCACATTGATTTCAGGAATAGCTGCTAAGAGGCGCTTGGTGTAAATATGTTGCGGGTTATTGAAAATATCCTCCCGAGTGCCAATTTCTACAAACCGTCCCTTATGAATCACATAGATAAAGTCACAGAGGTATTTGACCACCCCCAAATCATGGGAAATAAACAAATAACTTAAGTTTTTAGCCCTCTGGATTTCTATCAAGTAGTTCAAAACCTGTGCCTGAACCGATAAGTCAAGAGCTGAAACAGGTTCATCCAAAATCAATATTTCAGGTGACAAACACAAGGCACGAGCAATGGCCAAGCGTTGACGCTGTCCTCCTGAAAACTCATGCGGATACCGGTAGAGATACTCTTCCGGTAGGTTAACCAAGGACAAAGCGTGCTTCATGACTTCCAAACGCTCAGACTTATTCCCCATCTTATGAACGGTCAAGGCCTCATCAATAGAATCATAGATAATCTTTGATGGATTAAAGGACGAATAAGGATCCTGAAAAACCATCTGAATCTTCTTCCGAAAGTGTAGATCATCCTCACCTTTAAGATCAAAGATATTACGAAACTCCCCATGATGCTCTACCTTAATCTCGCCACTTGTAATATCATGCAACTTCATCAGGGATTTAGCCAAGGTGGACTTGCCACAACCAGACTCACCTACGATACCGATTGTCATGCCTTTCTTCAGTTCAAAAGTCACATCATCAAGAGCCTTCACCCCAATACTATCAGCCTTAAAGAGGCGACGTTTAGGCTTATAGACCTTATTAACATGTTCCACGGATAGGACCGTCTCGCCAAATGTCTTTTCTGGCAAATCTAGACGGTCATCAAAGTCTTGAAAGTCAAAATTTTGGTAGCATGTGCAACGAACAAAATGGCTATCTGAAATCTGGTGTAACTGTGGGTCGGTCTCATGCGCATCCTCAGCTATCCATGGAATACGATTAGCAAAGCGACAGCCCTTCTCTGGCAAGGTCGCAATTGGCGGTACCATGCCTTGAATAACATAGAGGCGTTTATCCAAATCCCCATCAGGAATAGACTTCATCAATGAACGTGTATAGGGATGCTTAGGGTTTGAAAAAATAGCTTCAACAGGAGCATACTCGACAATCTCCCCAGCGTACATGACAATAACATCATCAGCCATCTGAGCCACAACACCCAAATCATGCGTGATAAGGATAATCGATGTCTCGCGCTCCCGTTTCAAGTCACTGAGCAAATCCAAAATTTGTGCCTGAATGGTCACATCAAGAGCCGTTGTCGGCTCATCGGCAATCAGAACTTCAGGGTCACAAATCATAGCAATCGCAATGACAATCCTCTGACGTTGCCCACCTGAAAATTGATGGGGATAATCATCAAACCGTTTATCAGCTTGCGGAATCCCTAAACGGTTCATCAAATCAACTGCCTTGGCACGAGCATCCGCCTTAGAGACCTTATAATGTTCAGTCAGAGCTTCCGTAATCTGACTCCCAATAGAATAGACAGGGTTTAGAGCCGTCAACGGATCTTGAAAAATCATGGCAATCTTATCCGCCCGAAGACTACGGAATTTCTTACCATACTGCTCCAGCTTTTGCAGCTCTGTCACTGTGTCATCTGTATATAACTTGATCGAACCTTCCTTAATCTCGCCATTTTTAGGCAAGAGGTTGATGATGGTGTTAGCCAGCATGGACTTGCCACAGCCTGACTCTCCCACGATACCTAGCACACGACCTTTCTGGATGTTGTAGCTAATATCTTTCAGGACACTAAATTCTGTCTTCTTCTTTGGATTTTTGATAACCGTTCTAACCTGATCCAGTTCAATAATATTATTTACCATAATTCCTCCCTACTGTTGCTTAGCATCCATGGCATCCCGTAGACCATCCCCAATAAAGTTAGTGGATAAGGTAAATAGGGAGATGACCATGCCAGGAATCAACCAGACCCACCAAGAATTTTGGATAATATTGATGGATTTTGCCGAGTTGATAATATTGCCCCAGGTTGGTGTTCCAGTCGGTACCCCAAGTCCTAAGAAACTCAAACTTGCCTCTGTAAGAATAAATGCTGCCACGTTCATAGAGAAGGATACAACCACCGGAGAAAGAGTATTGGGCAATAGGTCTCCAAAGATAATTCGCCAATCACTAAATCCAAATGAACGTGACGCCTCGACGTAAACTTCTTCCTTGAGAGACATAAAACGGTTCCTTACCATACGAAAGGTGGTCATCCAACCACGAATTGATAAGACCAAGATAATATTCCCCACGCTTGGACCGAGAATGGCAGATAAAACCAAGATCATAATCATATTCGGTAAAGTCAATAAAATTTCAGAAAGTCGTACCAGAATAGTATCCACTTTGCCACCGAAATAACCGGCCAGAGCTCCAAAAATGATACCAATCGCTCCTGAAATCACAGAAGAAACAATACCAACAGCAATGGAGACCCTACCACCATAAAGTATACGAGCAAAGATATCCCGCCCCAGCTCGTCAGTTCCAAAGAGATGATTCATGGATGGCGCCTGTAAAAAAGAATCATAATCAATCCCCCCAGGATCATAACTGGTAAAGATAGGCGCAAAAATAGACATGATAGTGATGGTTGAAAAAACAATCAAGCCAAACAAAGCCAGTCTATTATTGACAAAACGTTTCAAGTTACGTTTCCATAATTTTTCAGTGTAATTTTCTGCCATGACTAACCTCCCTAATCATCTAAGCGAATCCGAGGATCGAGGTAGGCAGACACTACATCGACCAATAAACTTGATAGCAGGATAGCTACAGATACCATCAAGGTAGTCACCATAATAACAGGGTAGTCACCAGAGTTTACTCCATTGACGATGACACGACCAATACCAGGCCAAGAAAAGACAGCTTCCAAGGTTACTGCTCCCGAAATCAAAGATGGCAAACGAAAAATCAAAAGAATTAATACTGGTAAGAGAGAATTTCTTAAAATGTGCTTGGTATAAACCTTCCACTCTGGAATCCCTTTAGCTCGAGCAGTCTTGACATAGTCTGAATTAAAAACATCCAACATCGAGTTACGAGTGTAACGCATCACAGCTGGTGTCAGACCGATAGACATGGTTAAAGCTGGTAAAAAGAGGTGCATGAGGTGAGAATAATTGTTTGAAATCCGCCCACCAATTGGGAACCATTTGAGTTCAATCGCAAAGACATAAATCAAAATAATCCCGAAAAAGAAGGTCGGTAAGGAAGTTCCTAAAACAGCAAAGAAACGGGTCGCGTTATCGATGAAACCATTTTGTTTAACCGCTGTTATAATCCCTAAACCAATTCCCAATACTGTTGAAATCAACATGGATACCAGAGCCAACTCAAAGGTAGAGGGCAAAGAAGCTGCAATTATAGTCTTCAAATCACCACCATTAACCAAAGAGTAACCTAATTCTCCTCTTAGCAGATCTCCCAACCAGCGAAAGTAACGTACCAAAAAGGGGTCATTAAGCCCTAAACTCTCTCGTAAAGCCTCAATATTATCAGCATTGTTAGCAGCCAAATCAGGGGATACTAGATATTTTATGGGATCCATCGGAGTCAATTCCAAGGAGAAGAAAATCAAAAAACTGATTATCAACAGCATTGGAATCATCTGTAACACTTTTTTAAGAATAAACTTATGCATACGAGTTCCTTTCAAACAGACTAGAATGAGCAAAGGTCAGCACTCCTTAACAGCCGTTTCGATGTGCTGACCTCCTGTTAATCACTCTTACTTAATGTACCATTCTTCAAAACGAAGGTCATAGTAGTAATATGGGTTAGAGAATTTCATGTCTTCTGGCAATTGCACTTTATCGGTATTGATAAAGAGGTAAGCTGGAGACGTAAACAACGGCAACTTATGCAATTTCTCTTGTTCCAATTTTTGCAATTCTGATAAAATTTTAGCTCTTTCTTTTTCATCAGATGTTGTAATCAATTGATCAAGCAACTCATCAAAGCTATCATCATTGTTAAAGAGTGGTGTCAAGCTAGTGCTCTTAGACGAGTACTCACCATACCAACTTTCATAAGAGAAGGTTGAGAAGCCTTTAAGGGCAATATCGTAGTCTTTGGTTTGTGTCAAGGCAGTTGTTGGGTCAGAAGTAATCTGAACAGTCTCCACCGTGATACCTAACTCTTTCAATTGCTGAGCTACAGCTTCAATAAAGTTGATAGTTGTTTGGTCTGTATGATAGTAAGTAATCTTGAAGGTTCTTGAGAAGTCAAAATTAGCTTCGTTAAGCAACTTCTTAGCTTTCTCTGGGTCAAAGGTGTAGGTTTCCAATGATTTCTCATATTCTGGGAATTGAGATGGTACACCCGCTTGGTTGACCGTCATGTGACCACGGAAGATGGAGTTCGCCAATTTCTCACGATCAATACCGTACATCAATGCTTGACGCACCTTCACATCATCAACCAATGAGTTCCCCTCACCCTTGTGACCTGACAGGTTAGTGATAAAGTAACGGTAGAAGAGAATATCCACATCAAATCCTGTGATACCAGGCGTGTTGCTCAACTGCTCATAATCATCAATCTTGTTGGTGTAGAGGTAGTAAGACTGACCATCTTTCATAGCCAAGAGTGAATCGTTGATAAAAGTGCTGACAACACGGTCAATTTTTGGCTTGGTTCCTTCATAGTGTTCATTGCGTTCCAACTCAATGTAGTTACCAGCTGAAATTTCTTTGACCTTGTACATCCCGCTTGACACAGGGTTCTTCCAAAAGTCACTGTTGTGGATTTCAAGGACATTTTCATCTTTCAACTTGTGTTCTGGAATGATGTCAAGTTGTCCCAAAACCTTAGCAAAAAGACCAACTTTTTCTGTCAATTTGATGGTAACGATATCCCCATCAATGGTAATCCCTGATACGTGGTCAGCCTTACCTTCCTTGAATTCAGTAGCTCCTTCAATTTTCGAGAAGTTTTCTGGAAAAATACCGTTAACCAAAGTAGCTTTCAGTACTGTTTCGATACTGAAACGCACATCCTCTGCTGTCAAATCGTCACCATCAGACCACTTGAGGGCATCTTTCATATCAAAGGTGTAGGTCAATTCATCATCAGACACTTTCCACTCATCGACCAGTTGTGGTTCAAGTTTGTCATTGGATGGATTGTACTTAATCAGTGGACGATAGAGAAGGTAGTTCATCATGGTACCACTGCCCTGACCTGCAGCATGTGGTATAGCATCATTTGCACCATCAGCCAAGGGTTGACTTAGGTAGAAAACTTGTTCTGTCGCTGGGTTTGTGGCTTCCGTTGATGACTTATCATCTTGTTTAGACTTGTTACTACCACAAGCAACTAATGTTAAAACAGCAGTTGCTGCTAAAACTGTGCCACAAAGAGTTTTGAATGGTTTATTCATTATGTTTTCCTCCATTTTGGATTGTATCTACAAATTTTTTAGTGATAAGTTGTGGACGTGTAATGATAGAGCCCACCACTACACTGTGAACACCGAGTTCAATAACTCTACGAGCTTTTTCTGGTGTATCAATATTCCCTTCAGCAATCATCGGATGAGTGATTTGTGCTAAAGTTTCACGAATAATGGCAAAGTCATCATCTTCAATTTTAAGACCTTTACTTTGCTTAGTATAACCAACTAAGGTCGGGGCAACATAGTCAAAACCTAATTTGTCTGCATATACCATTTCTTCAACAGTAGAGCAGTCAGCCATTAAGAGTTGATTTGGATATTTCTCTCTAATTTTGTTATAGAACTCATCAAGAGTTTCTCCACCAACACGTTTAGAAAAAGTAGCATCAACGGCGATAATTTCAGGTTGTGCTTCCATGAGTTCATCAACTTCTGTCATTGTAGAGGTGATAAACGCATCTGCTTCTTCATAGCGTCGTTTAATGATACCAATAACAGGTAAATCAACTTGAGATTTAATTTCTTTAATATCCGCAACACTATTTGCTCTAATCCCAGCAGCACCTCCTTGCATAGCAGCTACTGCCATTCTTCCCATGATAAAGGAGCTATGCAAGGGCTCATTCTCTAAGGCCTGACATGACACCACTAACTTTCCTTTTATTTGATCCATTTAAGACCTCCTTATTTATTCTATGTTATCGTAAGATTGGAATTTTTTCCAGTCGGCATAATACTGTTTAGTTGACAATATTATCGAACCAAACTGGTGTAAATCTAATGGTTTCCCATCAAAATCACTTAGTTGCAAGTCCAATTCCTTAGCAAAAAGGAAGAACGGGGCAAAATCCCAAGGAGCAATTCTTGGAGAAATGAAAGCTCCAAACTGGCCAGTTGCAACCCTCGCACCATCAATCCCTAGAGAACCACCAAAACGAACATCGAATGATTCTTTTGCAAGCAAGATATATTCATCTCTGCCGTGTTCGATAAATTTCCTAATAAATATTGAAGCAAGCGAATCGTTCATACCCTTATTTTTAACAGACCTTATTTGTTTACCGTTAACGAAGAACCCTTGACCCTCAACAGACCAATAAAGAATATCACGCTCAACATCATAGATGTATGATAATTTTGGTTCTAAATGTTCAAAATAAGCCAGCATAATAGCATAATCTGTATGCTGCTTGACAAAATTACTTGTTCCGTCGATGGGGTCAATAATCCAAAGTGATGGAACGTTGAAATCTGTAACAGTCTCCTTGCTCTCCTCGCCAAATACTAATGTATCAGGCATGAGGTCTAACAAGGCTGTTTTGAGCAATTCTTGAACTTCTTTATCTACATTGGTAACTAGATCACGATGATTCTTCTTCTCTTCAATTTGAGCCATAGCAATGGTGCTTTCTCTTACGCCACGACCAATATCTAAGATAATTCGGCGAAGTTGTTCATCAATTTGTTTTAAATCTACCATCTGACCTCCTAAAGTTCAAAGGACATACCATCATAAGCTGGAATAATACCATACGGTGCACCTGATTTAATCAGGTCATCATGCATCTCATACCAGCTATGAACAAAGTGAGTTCCATAAATACGAACACCATCACGACCGACTACTCTTATTTCTTCTAATGTCTGAGCAATTTCAGGATAACCCATATGCTCTTTATAAGGACATGGAACTTTCCCACTTGTTGCGTCAAATATATAAACATCAAGGGGATGATCAGTCAGATAATCCTTCGTTTCTTCTGGTAGTAAACCTGTATCTGTACCATAAAGCATAGATTTACCATCTGAAACAATTTCATAAATGTAGGCATCTTCATTCGGACCTGCATGATTGGCTAGAAGAGCTGTAAATGTCAAATTCCCAACTTGGAAACTCTCGAACGGTTGAATTGTTATGAGAGTCATCACTTCTGCAATTTTCTCTAAGCTACGCTTCCTAAAGATTGTCATATAGTCTCTAATTTGACTAATCACTGTTTCATTCCCATAAATTCTTATAGGCAAATTAGGATTTTCAACACCCATTGGCTCAAACAGGTTGAATAATTCTTTTTCGTAAAGATGGTCAACATGCGAGTGAGTAAAGACAATATCCGTTACAGACGGTAAATCTACCAAATCTGTAAAGTTTGCTGTATATAAATCAGGACCAAAATCTAATAAAATATGGTCATCAATAACAGCTGAGGCACGCCGACGAAGGTTTTTCCCACCTAGTTGTTTGGCTTTTCTACATCCCTCGCAACCACAAAAGGTAGCTGGATATCCTTCCGACGCCCCTGTCCCAATAAAACGAAACTTCATAGATGACTCCTTTATTATGATTATAAAATAATCAAAAATTTGAGAATAAACTTTATATGATATAATAGAATTAGTAGTATATAAGAGGTATCTCTATGTCAGAAAAAATTCAAACTGCTGATTTGGTTAACAGAAAAGATAATTCCCAAGTCAAGTTTAAACATTACACAGATATTCCAACACCTGACGATCGACTCAATGTCGTTCAAAGTGGTTGTCGCTTCAAAGCTAACCCTGGCTATCAGACTAAAGTTAACATATACGACCACTATATTATCCACTATCTTACTTCTGGTAAAGGTATCTATGTCATAGACGGGCAAACCTATCCTGTTCAGCAAGGAGATTTATTTCTTATCCCGCCCTACAAATTCACCTATTACATCGCTGACGAAATTGATCCTTACACCTACTACTGGGTTGGTTTTGATGGTTTAGATGCTTTAAATTTACTTAATCTAACCGATTTCATCAACCAACCTGTCGTGAGTGACAGAGGAATAAACCTTACTCCTCATTTCAAATCCTTGTATGAACTTGAGGGCAATCCCATCTCCTTAAAATATGGGTTGATGGGACATCTCTACACGATCTTATCAAAATTGATGCACTCGGGTAAAAAGAATGAACCAAAACAAAATCGTTACTATATCGAATCACTTGAGTATATTACGACGCACTATGGTAATCCCGATTTAAGCGTTCAAGAGGTTGCAAACCATGTTGGCCTCACACGCTCTCATCTTCATCGGATATTTCATAAGGCCATCAATAACTCAATCAGCTACAGTATATTAAGTGTTCGGCTGAGTAAAGCTGTCTCCCTCCTATCCAATTCTCAACTATCAATCAAAGAAATTGCTTATCAGACAGGTTTTGAATCTCCTGCTTACTTCTCTAAGCAATTCAAACGGCAGTTCAAGTGCACACCGTCAGAATATCGTCATTCTTTAGGTTAATCACTTTTTGTAACCACTTACATTTGTTATTTTACTGTTATTAGACTAGTAAATAAATAGTTTTAGGTTGCAATTGCTATCACATATGTTGTATTTCCTATTTTTCTAACCGAGGACTAAACCCTATCAGTAGCACTGAAACATTTTTATCCAATAAATTTCTATAAGTAAAAGCAATCTCAATGGTCGATGAAAACCATGTAAGTGATGCCTTAGGTTGGCAAATCTCTTAAATTCTATTCCAATGTAACTTATAGAAACGAGGTAAGAATCATAACCACAGTAACTATTAGATTAAACCAAGAGGAAGAGTAATTTTTTAAAAGCTATACTCAAATAACCGAACAAAACCTTTCCAGTTTATTCAAAAAAACTTGGATCGCCATATTAACAATGAATATGACTCAAAGAGCTATCATCAAGCTTTTACAGACTATAGAAAGACTCCAAAAACCATTAGCCATGCTGATTTTAAAAAGAAATTAGGCTTATAATATGTACCAGATGGAATATTCTAAAAAGGTTCAAAAGCAAATCAAGAAATTAGATAAGCAAATTCAACGCTTACTGTTTACTTGGATTGATAAACACCTAGACGGAACGGATAATCCATGAACTCATGGTAAAGGTTTCACAGCTAATCATGCTAACGATTGGCGTTATCGTATTGGTGACTATAGACTCATCTGTGATCTTCAAGATGATAAGATGGTTATTTTGGCACTTGAGTTTGGACACAGAAGAGATGGTTATTAAATAGCAACTAGTCCCTTGTAGAGCACACGTCCTTGCCTGCTGAATCCATAAATCAAGCCTAAACTATACCCCAATTAATTAATCATATCCAGAAAATCCTATTTTTATCGATACAATACTTTCGAAAACACAAACACCTGACATTAGACAATCAAAAATCTAATGTCAGGTGTTTATGATATAAATAACTATTTTATTTTTGATTAAAATCTCATGTTTATCAGCTGATTTCTTGTTTAGATTTTCAATATTAGACCATCGTAGGCTGGGATAATACCGTACTGCTTCCCTTGTTCAATCAACTCATCATGCAGACCACAAAATCCATGAACAAAGTGTGTACCAAAGATTGGGATATCTGAATGCGATGGCATACCAATAGCTTCGAGAGTTTGAGCTATTTCACGAAAACTCATGTGACTATCGTAAGGGCTAAGGTAGCTACCTGTTGTTGCATCGAAGACATAAAGATTTTGCGGATGTTGCTGAAGATAAGCTACTGTTTCTGCTGGTAACAAGCCTGTGTCTGTTCCATAGAGCATAGATTTATCTCCAGAAAAAATTTCATAAATATAGGCATTCTCATTGGGTCCTGCATGATTCGCTAACAAGGCAGTAAAAGTCAAGTGGGCTACCTTAAAACTTTCAAAAGGTTGAACGATGATTAGGGTCATCACTTCAGAAAATTGGTCAAAACACCTTCTCTGAGATACCATATAGTTTTTAATCTGAGCTATTACAGTCTCATTTCCATATATTTTGATAGGAAGATTAGGATTATGGAGACTCATGGGCTCAAAAAGATTGACCAGTTCCCGCTCGTAGAAATGATCAGTATGAGAATGGGTCAAGACAATATCTGTAATTGATAGCAAATCAACGATTCCGGATAAATATGCTGTATAAGTATCTGGACCAAAATCAATTAGCACTTGCCCATCAACCACAGCAGACGAGCGGCGACGAAGATTTTTACCACCTTCTCGCTTAGCAGATTGACATTCCTGACAAGCACAAAATGGTGCTGGAAATCCCTCGGAAGCAGCTGTGCCAACAAAACAAATCTCCATTTTTTCTCCTTAGTGGCAAACTCTTTTCCTATTGTCCATAGGGCACAAAACGCGCCATGCTCTCAAAGGTCGTATAATCAATCCGTGAAATAGCTACTTCTGTCAGCTTTGATAAAATGGTTTTTTCCAAGTCCTTACGACAAGCTGCCAAAAACTCTACTTCCTCATCTGTCAATTCTTCGCGAATATAGCCAAAGGTTATGTGAAATTGATAGTTATGATGGTTTGGAAAAACCACACCAGTTTGATAAGAGATAAAATCGCGAATATTATCCAATCGCTCTTGACTAGCCTTATCAGCAGGCTTTAATAGGATGCACTGTCTTCCCAAGCCTTGAACAGTCATTTTGATATGTTCTCCTGTCAGCGGAAAATGGCTGAGCTTCTCAGCAAAATAAGCATGAACATCAGCAATGGGAATATCTAAAGGGAGAACTTTACTCCAAAATTCAGGTTGGCGATTTTGGTCACAGAGTAATTCAAATACTGTCATATGAATCGATTCAGGCGGCGTGAGTGTCAATTTTTCACTGAAAGGCAACTCCCGATAAGCTGTCTGCAACTGATCAACAATCGTTAAAAGATGAGGCTGGTCATAAAGATTGGCGACAACTGTATTGCCTGCAAAGGGCGCAAAATCCCCCTCTTTTGTAAATTTTAACTTGGTCAAGGTATTCATCTATGATTTCCCTCTCTTAAAATCATCAAAATAAGGCATGACTTCAATCTCTAAGTCTCTTGCAAAGGCTTCTGCCAAGTCAACCGGCCTACCGACCATATGAGCAGGGTCATGGGCATCCGTATTGATAAGATAACGAAGGTCATAATGTCTAGACAGTTCAAAAACCCGACGATCAGGATATTCTCGCCCATCTCGTAGGCCATTCGCATTGATTTCAACAGGAATATCCAATTTCTGGCATACGTCAAAGATTTGTTTGGCGACGCCTTTTGCATGATCGTCCCAGTCAGCATAACCAACCATATAGAGGTCTGGATGGGCTAGAAAATGGAAGCGCCTGGTCTCTAGGGCTTCACAAACCTCATCGGCGTAAAGCTGAATTTCCCTCTTACCTTTTGGGGCAAAGTGGTCTATCTCACGATTGGCCCCACTTCTGTGTTGCCCGAGTACAAAGAGCTCATAGCCGTAGTCCTTGGCGAACTGATCATAAGCTCCGAGCGAGGTCTTGTAAAACTCACATTCCCAGCCCTTGTAAATCTTGATTTTTCCCTCATATTTCGCAATCGCTTCGTTTAATGCGGCATCATAGGCAGGAAACTCCTCCCACTGCAAGCGACGTGGGTCATGATTGTCTTCATGTGGCACATGCTCTGTAATAGCAAGCTCAGTCAACCCAGCCGCAATCGCAGTTTCAATATAATCCTCAATCTCACCAACAGCATGTTTGCACCAGCGGGTATGTGTATGATAATTCGCAACTTGTGTCATTGTAGCACCTCCAATTCTTGTAAGAGTTCTTCTGGAAAATCACTTTCGATTAGATCGACTCCTAAATCTAAGGCAAGCTCTAAGCCTTCCCTATCATTGACAACCGAACCATCGACCAGATAGCCTGCTTCTTGCAATTCTTCAACTAATTCCTTGGGTAAATTTTTGGCAAAATTAAGGTAAATATCCGCCTGCATACCTTCCATTAACTGGACTGGATTAACAGGAATAAAAGGGACGATCACAGCCAGTGGAATACTTTCATCTGCTTGCTTTACTTTCTTAAGCAAGGCAAAATCTGTCCCAAATACGAAACAATCCTTTTGAAAGTTATGTTTCTGCAACAGCTCAACAAGTAAATTTCCAATGCTATCACGATCATGCCACATTTTTCGAGGATGGATTTTCAACTCAAAAGCAATGCCAAGCTGGTGTTGTTTTGCCCAGATGATTGCTTCTTCAACTCTAGTGAGCTCGAAGACGTCGCGCAACTCTGATAAGGTGTAATCCCTTATCATTCCGGATAAGGACGTTTGCAGAGATAGATCGTGGTCATGGTATAGCACCAATTCACCATCTTTTGTCAGCTGCACATCTACCTCAATATAGGGAACATTTTTTCCAAGAATGGTCTCAAAAGTGGCAATGGTATTTTCACGAATACCTTCCACTAATTGCCCACGGTGCCCACCTATAATCAACTGATTACTATCTCGTAATTTCTGAATCAAATCCATTGCAATCCCTTTCAAAAATGTCTATGCCACTATTATCCTCTTTTTTATGCCGATGGACTAGATAGAAATGTTTCCTTGACTATAACATTTGTGACATATTGATACCTCTTTGAAAAGGTTTGTTCACTTAGATAGCATTTTAGCAGACAAGCAGTCAATGGAAATTAATACTTAAGGAAAATCAATCTAGCCTAGGAAACCAAACTGATGGTAGAACTGGAGCTCATCAAAGCGAGTTAACAACGGTTATCTTTGAGTTTCAAAGAGTATGAGCATTAAGTCAAATTTCTTATTAGCTGTTTTGGAATCATCACTGGTTATAGGAGGGCTGAGCTCCAAAACTGACTTAAGGCGTAGAGAAGAGAACAAGACCCAATCCAACTCTGACGAGTTATCGATTGGGTCTCTTTCTCTTTCTATTTGTTGCTGGTTTAAAACCTTTAGCTAGGTCTCGGAATTTAGCTAACTGCTTCTTGAGTAGACGCTATCCTTGCTTTGCTAGCGAGAGTGCTAGTATTCTCATAAAAGATTCTCTCTATTTATAAGACCAGACAGCGCTCAAAGACCTTGCTGGTGAACAGAGTCGTAAGGCTGCGTTTCCTCACTCGGATCGTCCTCAAGCACTTCATCTGCCAAGAGGTCTACTTCGTTCAAATCAATCGTAATCTCTTCTGAAATGGATTCTTGATTGTAAGATTCCTCTTCAACCAGCTCTGTCAAGACTTCCTCTGCCTCAGTCTTAGCTTTGGTCGCCTGATCCTTGAACTGAGCGAAGAAATCATCTTGACTCACGCGCTCCTTAATTTCATCCGCCTTATCCTTGACCGTTCTCACAATATCATCTGCCGTCAATTCCCCAGTTTCAAACTTATGCTTGACGTCAGTATATTTTTCAAGGGCTTGGTCCTTGATTTCCTGAGCTCTTCCTACCCACTCAGAGTGCTTGGCTTCTGGATTTTCCTGATAGTCATGAAGATAGTCTGCCAGCTTATTTTTAACAGCCTTACCTGTCTTGCTGGCTAGAAAAACTGCCGCAGCTGCACCACCCGCAGCACCTAAGATGAGGGTGGTCACAATTCTATTTGGTTTGGACATATGAGTTCCTCCTTATTTTTTTAACAATTTTGAAACGAGGCCAACAGCTGACATGGTCTTACCTGCCTTAGCAGTTGATTTAGTGGCATGACCCGCCTTAGACGTTAAATTTCTAGCCGATTGGTTCAAATCAGACACAGAAGTTGATAGGTCTGCAACGGCCACAAATAAAGGCGTGATGGTTTCCATTTTTCCGTTGACATCATCGACCAAAACATTGGCCTTGGCCAAGATTTCATTGGCCTGATAAAAGGTGACATTGGCATCGCTCGTCAAGACCTTCAAGGTCGTCTGAGCTTCATCCACAACCTTAGAAACTTTCGTGATTAACAAAATCAAATAAACCACCAAGGCCGCAAAAGCCACCGCTGCAATCAATAAAGCAATTTCACCCATAAAGATTCTCCTTTTTTATAGCCTAATAGAGAGGCTGAGTTTTTGTTTTTCTAGCATAGACCACAAGGCCTAATCCTAAGACAATAAGCACTAACGACACCCACTGGGAAACTCTCAAGCTGCCAAGCATCAGACTATCCGTCCGTAGGCCTTCTATGATAAAGCGACCGATACCATACCAAATCAGGTAAAAAGCTGTCGGTTCGCTACGCTTGAGAAAGCCTCTATGACGAACTGCCATAATGAGGGCAAAGCCCAATAAATTCCAGAGAGATTCGTAGAGGAAGGTCGGTACCCGATAACTCCCATCAATAAACATCTGTTCACGAATAAAGGCTGGCAAATAATCCAGTTGCGAAACTGCTGCCCCATAAGCCTCCTGGTTGAAAAAGTTCCCCCAACGCCCTAAAGCTTGGGCTACTAGCACCCCAGGAACAGCAATATCTAAGAAATCCCAGACATTGATGAAGTGCCTTTGGCTAAACCAATACATGACCAAGGCTCCAGCAATCAGGCCACCATAAATCGCGATGCCTCCATTCCAAATCGCAAAAATTTCTCCGAGATTATCCTTGTACTGATCCCAGGAAAAAATCACATAATAGAGCCTTGCTCCCAGAATGGCCAGCGGAAAAGCTATCAAGATAAAGTCAATCACCTGATCGGGAGCAATCTTTTTGCGAGGCGCCTCTTTCATGGCCAGATAGACCGCTAACATTAAACCAGACAAGATGCATAGGGCATACCAACGGATCTGCAAGGGCCCTAGCTCAACTGCAATCGGATCAATCATCTGCAACTCCATTTTGAGCAATCAAATTAGTTAAGCGCTCTTCAAAGGTCTTTGTGGCATCAAACCCCATCTCCCGTGAACGATAGTTCATGGCCGCTGCTTCGATGACTACCGAAATGTTACGACCAGTCTTCACAGGAATACGGATCCTAGGGATACGGACATTGGCAATCTCGATTTCTTCATTGCCATTGCCCAAACGATCAAAGACTTTCCCCGCATCATAATTCTCAAGATAGATAGCCAACTGAACTTGGGAAGAATCCTTGACAGCTGACGCCCCGTAAAGGCTCATGATATCAATTATCCCAACGCCACGAATTTCCAGCAGATGCCGCAAAATCTCGGCAGGTTCTCCCCAAAGCGTTACGTCATCTTTGGCATAAACATCGACACGGTCATCTGCGACCAGACGGTGTCCTCGCTTGACCAACTCAAGACCCGTTTCCGACTTACCGATCCCTGAGTCGCCTTGGATAAGCACCCCCATCCCATAGATATCCATCAATACTCCATGGACGCTGGTACGTTTAGCCAAACGCGAATCTAAATAGCTGGATAGCTCCCCAGAGAGACGACTAGTCGGCACATTGCTCTGCAAAACCGCAATCCCTTCTGACCGGGCCGCTTCCAGCATCTCATCAGGAATCTCTAATCCTCTTGAAACGATAAAGGCAGGTGTTTCGGCTTTGATCATTTCACTGAGCACCTGAAGGCGGTTGTGAGCGGTCATCTTGGTCAGATAGGACCATTCTTTCATCCCAATCAACTGAATACGCTCCGGCGAGTAATAATCAAAATAGCCTGTCATTTCGAGCCCTGGACGTGAAATATCAGAGGTTGTAATCTCCTTGTTTAAGAGCTCATCCCTTCCATAAATAATATTTAAACGAACTTTTTCAACAAGTTCTTTTACTGTAACTACCATAAATCTCCTTCCTAATAGCTTGCTACTATTATATCATGTTCTTTCCAAATTTTCCTTTGAAAGCCCTTAACTTTTTCATGTAAAAAAGAAAGACCCTTACGGGCCTTCTTTTAGGGGGAGGAGCAAATTACCTAAACCAGTTAGTCTTTTCTTTGATCTTTTCAGCCTCTTTGATCCGGCGAGGAGCTTGCCCAAATCGCTCACGGGTCAATTCGTCCTTGTTAGAGAGAGAATGACTCATGAGGTAGTAAACCAAAGGGCCAATGACCGGGTTAAAGACCGAGAAGACAAAGAAGAGGAGACGTAGGTATTGCAAGTTCCAACCGAACTTATCCGCAATGCCAGCAAGAACGCCGGAAATCATTTTATTTTGTTTAAGTTTATAAAAACGTGCCTGCATAGCTCTCTACCTCTCTTTCACTGGATGATTTTATTATACTCTCTCCGAGCCAAAAAAACCATCCGTCCCAAGACTGATTTCGCTTTCTTAAAAACTATTTTTTCTCAATTCCTTGTATGTCCAGTGGTTTTGAAGGCTTTTGCGATTCATAGAAAATGTTCTATAATGCCTGTAGTGGGTAAACCCAACATGAAGATTAAAGCGACCAAACTCACATTAGAAAGACTTATATGACCAATTTTTGCCTCTTCCTTAACAGAGGACTAAAAGTACTCTAAGTCATCCTCTACAGCTTCTTTTAGATAATTGAATGTCTGTGAGATAACAGGCAAGGCTAGGAGTTCGTCGTATTTTTCAATCACAGCCATAAGTTGCCCAGTATGAACTAATGCTGCTTCAAGGGTATCTTCTTGCGGTTTATTGGGAAAATCAGATGCGATACCTTCCGAATACTGGTCAATCGTTTTGCGCAAGGCTTTCGAGCGTTCTCGGAGGATTTCTTGCGGCTTCTTATGCTTGTCATGAACTTTGGTATAGTCGCATCGACAATGAGAATATGACGTTTAATCAAGCCAAGTTCTAGCGCAATTTGGACGGATTTAGCGATGAGTCAATCAAGTAACTTTTCATCTTTAATCCTCAGTTTCCGAAATTTTGTCAATGAGGAGGGTTCGATGACATGGTCTTCAGGAGCTAGACCAAGAAAATAGTTGAAGGCCATATCGGAAAAGGACCGTTCCACCACTTCCACATCGGACAACTGATCGATGTCTTTTAAGAGGAGATATTTGAACTCATGATGGGAGAGTAAGCACGACGTCAAAAGTCAGGACAATAATTCTTTTCCAGCTCGTCATAAATAAAGCTAAAATCACAGAGTTCTGTTAGCTGACGTCAAAAATGAGTTTTAGGAACAACAATATCATACAGAGTAGAATAGGGACTAACCTCTAAAGTCAACTGATTATCAAGCATACCATCACCTCAACTTTAGTATAGCAAAAAAAGCCATCAAACGATGACTTTTTCAGTGAGCTCACAAAACCATCCTCTCCAGGATATAGCTTTTCATCAACCCACTACAGTTGACAATGAGCCCAAAAAACGAACAAGTTAACATTCTGGCTATCAGAAAACCATCTTTGTTCGTTTTTTAGTTTAAACGTTTGTTACAAACTTTTATTTTAGTCAAACGGAATGTTTTCCTTATTTTCAGTGACAGTATAAGTCAGTTCTTTCAAATCAAGAGTTGCTTCTGCGACTACTGACTTGTCCGCATTGTGACGAGTAATAATAATCGTATGCTCATTTGGTGTTGCTACCTCAATACCACCATCTAGGTCAAAGGCTGCGCTCTGATTACGATAGGTAAAGAGTTTTAGAAGAGCTTTGACCACTGGGCGTTCTACTTCTTCAGCGATTTCTTCGCTTGTGTAGTAGTGACGGTTGATATTACGACCTTCCTTGGTACTTTCAAGCAGCTCTAAGTCGTTCTTTCCAGCTAAGAACCCTACATAATACACTTGTGGAATCCCTGGGGCAAAGGCTTGGATAAGACGGGCAAGGAAATATTTCTTGTCATCATCACCGAGAGCCGAATAGTAGGTCGAGTTAATTTGATAAATATCCAAATTATTGTACTCAGCTGAAGAATATTTCCGTTTGACATTGGCACCGACTTTATAAAGCTCATTTGATGCAAAATCAATTTCTTCATCTGTCAAAATATCTTTGACATCGACCACACCAATCCCATCATGTGTATCCAGCGTTGTGAATTGCTTCATCGGACTCATCTTCAACCATTTGGCCAATTGATTCGTATGAGTGGAATAAAGAGCATGAAGCGTCACCATTGGAAGCGCAAAATCATAGACATAGTAGTCGTGATCCGCAATCTTGAACTGAATCGTATAATGTTCATGAATTTCAGGAAGCAGCTCTGCTCCTGCTTCTGCTGCCATGTCGCGCACCTTGTCCAGCAAGTCCCAAATTTCAGGCTCCACAAAGAAATCATTGGTATCCAATTTCTTCACGGCATAGGCAAAGGCATCCAAACGGATCAAATCACAACCATTCGCTGCCAAGTGTTCAATGGTCTTTTTGATAAAGTCCATGGTCACTTCTTTTGTCACATCAAGGTCGATTTGTTCCTCGCCAAAGGTATTCCAGAGATGTTCTTTTGAGCCATCTGCAAAGACAATTTCCTGCATTGGAGCTTTATCCTTACGTTTGTAAATCAAATCGACATCTTCTTTTGTTGGACGATTTTCAGGCCAGAATTTTTCCCAGCGTAGGAATAAATCAGCGTATTCTGACTCGTCCTTCTTTTCTTGGAAATCCTTGTAATACTTAGATTGACGGGAAATGTGATTGATCATAAAGTCAAACATGAGGTAATATTTCTCCCCAAGACGCTTCACATCATCCCAGTCACCAAAAGCGGCATCGACCTCATCATAATCCACTGGTGCAAAACCACGGTCGCCTGTTGATGGAAAAAATGGAAGTAGGTGCACACCGCCCACCGCATCACCAAAATACTTGGTCAAGTTTTCATCTAGTTCCTTTAGATTTTTTCCTAAACTATCTGAATAGGTGATGATCATGGTCTTATTTGTAATTGCCATAATTTTTTGGCCTCCGGTTCTATATTTTCTTCATCATATCAAAAATAGCGCTTTTATTGTAGGGGCATTCCAGCTGAAAATTTAGGACAGTTTACACAAAAATACAAATTGCCTTTTTCTATTTTACAGCACCGCTGGTCATACCAGATATAATATTTTTCTGGAAAATGAGATAAACGATGAGAATTGGAATAATACCCACAACATAGGATGCAAAGCTTGGTCCATAATCACTGAAGTACATGCCTTGGTAATTGTATTGGAATAAGGGCAAGGTCCACATATTTTGGTCTTTATTCAAAACGAGCAATGGTAAAAGGAAATCATTCCATAACCAAAGAGCATTGATAATTAAAACAGTCGCATGCATCGGCTTCATCAATGGGAAAATAATTTTCCAATACATAGTGAACTTATCACAACCGTCAATTGCAGCAGCCTCATCCATATCTTCAGGAACAATTGTCTTGATGTACCCAACATAGAGGAAGAGTGTCTGTGGCACTGCATAGGCTAGGTAGAGCAAAATTAATCCTGTCATATTGCTAAGACCTAGTGTAGACATGAGTTTGGTCATCGGAATCATGATGACTTGGAAAGGAACAAAAATCCCGATAATCAAGAAAATATACATGATAGCGAACGCCTTATTACGCTCCATACGACGGGCGATAGAGAAGGCAGCCATAGGAATAATAGCAATAATAAGCGCCACTCCCACAACTGTAATCAATGCTGAATTCCCAAAATAAGTTGTAATTCCATCCTCAAAAAGACGAATATAATTATCTAGGATAAATTCTTCTGGAAAGCCAAAGAAGTTTCCTGTAATCTCACTCGTTGGTTTAAAAGAACTGATGACGGTCATCACCAAGGGGAGCAACATCATCAAGATACCTGCAAAGAGAATGAGGTAAACCCACCAATTTTTTTGCTTTTTATTTGCCATCTGACACCTCACACTTCAAATTTACGTGATACAGAAATCTGAATCACAGAAATAATAGCTATAATCAAGAATAATATGACAGCTAAAGCATTTGCATACGAAAATTTATTGTCTACAAAGGCATAGTTATAGACTAAGAGCCCCAATGATTCTGTCTTGCCGTCTGGTCCTCCTTTTGTCAATGAGAAAATCAGATCAAAAGCTGTGAGCCCAGACTTCAAAGCCAAAATGAAGACCATAGAAATAGATGGAAGCAAGAAAGGCAGTTCAATATTCAAGAACTTCTGACGACGATTGGCACCATCGATTTCAGCGGCTTCGAGTATATCGGAAGGAATGCTTTGAAGACCAGCTAGAAAAATGATAATCGGCATCGCCAAACCTTGCCAGAGTGCAACAAAGATGGCTGATGGGATAACGGTATGTTCTTGAACAAGCAGATTCTCAGATAACCAGTCTATTCCCAACAGCTCACCAATCTGTGGCAAGCCATAGTTGAATAGTTGGCTAAAGATTAATCCGAGTGTCACGGTTGATAAAACAGCTGGGAAAAAATACCATGTTCGGAAAAAACCAAGTGCTTTAATCTTCCGATTCAGTAAAGTAGCCATAAAAATTCCAATGACAATTTCCCCAACCAATAAACCGAGTGTAAATAAAATAGTAAATGTAATACTGGTATAGAAATGACTGTCTTTTAGCACATCTATATAATTTTGAATCCCAATGACCTTAAATGAGCTACTCAAACCGTTCCAGTCAGTCAAACTATAAAAAATCCCCTGAACAAGTGGATAAAAGAAAAACAAGGCCTGTAACATGATCGGAACAAGAACAAATAAATATGCCCAATACCTCTCAATAAATCCTTTATTTTTTACCATAAACTGCCTCCTCATCATCTGATTGAAATACTGAAACAACTGACATATGAGAACAGGTTAGTTTCTCATGTGTCAATCATTCCTGTTCTATCATTGATTAAAAATAAGAGGAGATCGAGAATAATCTCCCAACCTCCTCGTTGACTTTATTCAGATAAAATGACCTGATTTATTTTTTCATCGGATCAAAGAATGCGTTCAAATCTTTCGCTAATTCTGTTGCATCAGGTTTCTTGACCGTTTCAACCGTCACATTCCAAAATTCGTCTTCTGATTCCCATTCGCTTTGAAGCCAAACTGGGTGAAACTCTGTAAAGGCAAGTTCTGTTACCCCTGCAATTTCTTGGAATTTACCTTCTGTATCAATTCCTTCTACTGCTGTTGCAGAACCATCTACATCATAGTATTTTTGGAACACTTCTTTGCTTGAAATATAGCTCAAGAATTTCTGTGCCTCTTTTTGATGCTTTGATTCTTTACTGATGGAAAGTGCCATATCTGCTGCACCAACCGTATATGTCTTACCATCTTCTGTCGGAAAGGCAAATATGCCATATTCAAAGTCTGGTTTTTGCTGATTCACAACGGTCGCCGCCCATGTTCCTTGAGGCATCATCAAGGCTTCACCCTTAGCAAAAGCCGCTACTGCATCTGCATACTTGGCACCGGTAAATCCTTTTTGGCCATTATCTGTCAACAATGCTAAGCGTTCAAGAACTGCTGTCGTGGCTGGATCGGTTGCAGAAATCGCTCCTTTTTCGCTACGGATTAATTTGTCTTCTGCTCCATCAAAACCACCTGCAACTGTAATCCAAGCTAACTGATGATAGCCATTGAGTGACCATGCATCCCCCAATGACAAGGCAAATGGTGCTACTGAACCATCTTTTTTGATGGTTGCTACTAACTCTTTAAATTCAGCATAAGTTGTCGGAACTTTCAATCCTATCTTTTCAAAAGCTGTCTTATTATAGTAGATTCCATAGGCATTAGCATTAAGTGGCAATGAATATACTTTGCCATCCACAGCATACGTATCTGCTGCTCCAGCTTTTAGGTTGGACAGACCTGCATCATCTGTTAATTCAGCAAAACGTCCATCAGCTGCATACTCTTTAAAGTCAGCGTTCTGTGGATAGATATTGATAATATCTGGCGCTTCTTCATTTGCCATACGTGTTTTCAAGACTGTTCCTGGATCCGGTACACTGGTGAATTTGACATCAATTTCTGGGTTTTCTTTCTCGAAATCTTTGACGATTTCTTCCAAAGTGGCTTTCATTTCAGGTTTTTGTGAGAAGAACTCGATTTGAACAGTGTCACTACTTTGGCCATTGCCACAAGCAACTAAGAAGCTAGCGAATGCACAAACACTTGCACATTTTAAGAAAGTTTTGAATTTCATAAGATCCTCCTATTGTTTATGAAATATATATTGTACACTAAAATAATCTTTTTGAACATGAGGCATGGTTAAGCCAATGTTCATGAGTTCATCTCCGTAAAAAGTAGCATCTAACTCTTTTGAGTAATATTGTGCACTTGCATCTAAGCCTCTTAGCTTCACCTGAACGAGTGGTGCTTCTGGCTGAGAAAGAATTTTGACGAAGGTGAAGACAACTTGACTCTTATCGTCATTCACATAATTGTAAGCATAGGTATTATCAGTCTTTTTTAAGCGATAGTAATCACCAAACTGAACAGTTTGTCGAATAGACTTGTAAGTTTTTACCTGTTCCGTAATTTCTGTGATTTTGTGTTCAGGTAGAGCATGCAAATCTAACTCATATCCAAGATTCCCCAACATGGCGACGTTCCCCCGAGTTGATAGAGGTGTGACCCTTCCTGTCTGGTGATTCGGAACAGCTGAAACGTGTGCTCCTACACTGATAGATGGGAAAATCAATCCTGTTCCTTCTTGAATGGACAAGCGCCCTATCGCATCCGTATTGTCACTTGCCCAAGCTTGAGGCATGTAATAGAGCATTCCTAAATCATTTCGCCCACCGCCTCCAGAACAAGATTCAAACAAAACTTCTGGGAAACGTTTATTGAGTGTCTCTAGCACTCTGTAAAGACCAAGCATATATCGATGGTAAAACTCATTCTTTTGGTGATTGGCTTGGTATTCTGGAATATTTGTGATATTTCGATTCATATCCCATTTTACATAGGCAATATTGGCTGATTGAAGGATAGCTGATACCGATTCAATCAAATAATCACATACCTCTTCTTTAGATAAATCTAAGACTAATTGTTCCCTACTATAGGTATGACTACGCCCTTTAATCTGAATGACCCAATCCGGATGCGCTCGATACAGATCGCTATCTTCAGACACCATCTCTGGTTCAAACCATAAGCCAAAGGCCATACCTAATTCATTGATTTTCCGAGCAAGACCAGACAAGCCTGATGGCAATTTATCGCGATTTTCCACCCAATCACCAAGTGAGCAGGTATCCGAATTGCGCTTACCAAACCAGCCATCGTCTAGCACGAACAACTCAATGCCGGCATCTCTAGCTGACTGGGCCAGTTCTACTATTTTATTTTCTGTGAAATGGAAGTAGGTGGCTTCCCAGTTGTTTATAAGAATTGGGCGTTCCTTATGAGCCCATTTACCACGCGCAATATGATGACGAGCAAAATGCTGACTATCCCAAGTTAAACCTGTAAAGCCATTCGGAGTAAAACTCAGTAAAGCCTCTGGTGTTTGAAACGAATCATTCGCAGCTAATTGCCAGCGGAACTTCTCATCATTCAAACCAATCCCCAAACGTGTCGTCTGGAGGGCAGTTGTTTCCACAAAGGCTGTAAAATTGCCACTGTAAACCAATTGAGCGGTATAGATATCGCCCTGCTCCTCTGTGGCAATAGGGTCTGCTAAAGCAATAAATGGTGTCCGAGAATGACTAGAGGCCCCACGAATACTCCCAACGGAGTATTTCCCTTGTGTCAACGGTGTCTTCGTCCATTCTTTTTCATAGCCATAACGCCCCGTTAGAGTGTGCACCATAAACTGTTTATGTGGCAGATCCAAGGTCATTGACAAGGCTTTTTCCAATTTCACTGCTTGACTTCCTGTTTTAATCACAGCAGATCGTGTCAGGTAGTTTGCTTCTTCAAAGATGCTGTAAAAAAGGGTCACGGTGACATCTGTCAACTCATCATAAAGATCAATTTCGAGTGTCTCCACTTGATCTTCGTCCCCAAAACTAGCAGGTAATCCTGATAAGGCTGGCTTCCCTTTATACATCCGATGCGCTTGGTAACGCAAATCCAGTGCTGTTCCTTTTTCACAGGTAACTTCAATGGCTGAGGTTCTGAAATCGCCCAATCCATTGCTGCTATACTCTAACGGTAGGGTATCTAGTGAAAAAGTCCTATCTTTGCTCGTTGGATTCGGTGAAAAAGCTCTATCTAAATATGTTATTTTGTTATCTGGACTAAAGTGCTCCACGCGTTTTCCAAAATAGCGATGGACAAGGAGTTTATTGTCTAGAATTTGCAAAATATAAGAGAAACGTTTGGCTTTCAAATGGAATAATAAAGCCGTTTCTTGATAATCAATCATCTTAACCCCCCTGTAATGATAGTTTCATTTTACCATTTGTAAGCGCTTCTAGAAATGGAATTTTGTTAGTTAAATATGGTACAATGTTAGTAAAAAAGAGATGAGGTGACACATGCTTTTTGCTGAATTAAATACAGACACAATGGACTTATCTATTGACTTTTATGGTTTTGAGGAATGCGCGCCTTCCTATTCTTTCGGCCCAGCTATCCGAGACAATTATGTCATCCACTACATTTCCCAAGGTAAAGGGACCTTTTATTATAAAAATCAAGAAATCCCATTATCTGCTGGCGATTTATTTTTGCTAAAAGCAAATGAAACGACCTTTTACCAAGCAGACTCAGAAGATCCTTGGTCCTATTATTGGATTGGCATTGGTGGCAATAAGGCTGATCTTTATTTTGGCTTATCAAGCTTAGGAGAGGTGGCTTATATTCAACATAATAAAAAGCAATCAACGAAAAAAGTAGCCAAACAAATGATCCAACTGATTACCCAAGCAGAAGAAAAAGAGCGGACCATAGGTAATCAGCTAGAATTGCTCAGTCAAGCATATCAATTGCTTTATGAACTAAATATTCTTTCTCCCAACTCCTCTTCTCACGAATTGAGCCAAACAGAAAAAATTTGCCAAGAATGCCGTCATGTCATTGAAAAGCATTACAGTATTGATGGTCTATCTATCTCATCTATTGCCCAAAAACTCAATGTTAATCGAAGTTATCTAACGACACTGTTTAAAAAATACTATCATGTAAGCCCTAAAGACTACCTACTTCAAACCAGAATGAAGAGAGCCAAGCAATTATTGGAAAATACGCAAGAGTCTATCAAAGTCATCTCTTATTCTGTTGGTTATCTTGATCCACTCTATTTTTCAAAAGCCTTCAAAGAATTTTACTCCATGTCTCCTAGTCAATTCCGAAAAAACGATAGAGGGATATAAGACTTCCGATATTATTATTTCACTGGCAATAAGCTACAATAGAGCCACTAATCGCTAAGGGGGCTGTTTATGATGAGTAAATATCAGGTAGTTATTGAGATAACCTCGTAGGAATTGAGGAGGAGCGATTTAAGCGAGGACAAAAATTACCTTCTATCCGGCAACTTAGTAAACAGTATCGTTGTAGTAAGGATACTGTGCAAAAGGCAATGCTAGAGTTGAAATACCAAAACGTCCTTTATGCCGTCGAAAAAAGTGTATATTATATCTTGGATGAAATAGGTGAAAAGGCAAACCTTTTCTGTACAATTTTTATAAAGTATTTTTGTTAGGCGATCACTCGCTTAGCCATAGGTGTTTGGTAATCGAGAGTACTATGAATGCGATGATGATTCCACCAGTGGACATAGTCCTTAGTTTTAAGGGTTAGTTCTTCTAGTGAATGAAAGGTTTCTTGGTTGATAAACTCCAGTTTAAAGGAGCGATAGGTGCTCTCAGCGACGGCATTATCATAGGGACAGCCCGCTTGACTGAGGGAAAGGGTAATGCCAAAGGTTTCAAGCATCTCATCAATCAACTGATTATCGAACTCCTTGCCCCGATCCGAGTGGAAGAGGTTGACCTTGGTCAGGGCGTAAGGAATACTTTGGATGGCTTGTTTAACCAGCTCTACAGTCTTATGCCAACCGACTGACAGACCGATGATTTCACGATTAAAGAGGTCAATCATCAAGCAAATATAGGCCCAGCGACTGCCCACACGGACATAGGTCAAGTCAGTGACAAGGACTTCCAGGGGTTTTTCTTGGTTGAATTGTCTGGCTAAATGATTGGGAATGGAGGCTTCATTTTTCCCTTTAGACTGTGGTTTGACTGCTGCTTTCTGGTAAACAGAAACCAAGTTCAATCACTTCATCATGCGGCGAATCCGACGACAAGAGAGTTGGATACCTTCAGATTCTAGACACTTCTTGATTTTTCGAGCACCATATCTGGCCTTGCTCTCAAGGAAAATCCTTTTGATTTTTTCTTCAAGCTCCGCTTCAGATACTGGCTCTACTGACCTGTAGTAATAACTGGAGCGAGGGATGTTTAGCCAGCGGCACATTTTTGAAATACTATATTTCTCCTTATTAGCAGTGATTATTTCCCTTTTTGTGCCATAATCACTGCTGCTTGCTTTAGGATATCGACCTGCATTTCTAGCTCTTTATTGCGCTTTCTGAGTTCAATGAGCTCACGCTGTTCATCGGTGAGGTTATCAACCGTTTTAAATGACCCCGTTGTTTTGGCCTGTCTCACCCATTTGTCAAAGGTAGAGGGGGTTAAATCATATTCTTTGATCAGCGCACTTCGTTTCATACCTGCATTGTGCAGGTCAACGATTTGTTTTTTGAAGTCATCCGTAAAATGACGACGGATTTTTCTAGACATATAGTTCTCCTTTTATTTTAGTGTAGAACACTTTATTCTTCTGTCTAGTTAAGTGTAACCGATTCACTTGGCATCTCATCAGTTATCCGTCGTTCTAGAGGCTATTGCACGAAGACTAGTTTTGTGACTATCGAAGGGAATCTTCTCAATCGAGCGTTTACAGCTCAGTCACCTAATCAGAAGTGGCGTACAGATGTAACCTTCTTGCAGTATGGACGAGGTTGTAAGGCTTATTTAAGCGCTATCAAAGACCTTTATGACGGCTCTATCGTGGCGTACCATATCAGTAAGCATAATGAAAACCACTTGTTATGGAGAACCTAAGAAAGGCTATGGAAGCTCATCCAGATGCCACACCAATCATCCACAGCGACAGAGGAAGTCAATACACTTCACGGGAATACCGGATGGTAACGCCCAATATCAGATGACACGCTCTATGTCACGAGTTGGTAAATGCATTGACAGTTCGCCAATTGAGCGTTTCTTTGGTCATCTTAAAACGGAATGTTATGATTTGAAGGCTTACAAGACATTTGAGGAGTTAGTCGCTGATATTAATGATTATATCTATTTTTACAATAATGAACGATTTCAAGAGAAATACAACGGCCTTGCCCCTCTTGAAATGAGGAACAAGGCCGTTGCTTAATCTTTTATTATGTCATTGTCCACTTGACAGGGAACAGTTCAATATGTCACAGACTCTTAGTTTTCCAACAGACTTAATAAGGCTTCCACCATATCGGTCCGCTCCCAAGGCAGGTCAATATCTGTGCGTCCCATATGGCCATAGGCTGCTGTTTGACGGTAAATCGGACGCTTCAAATCTAGCATCTGAATGATACCTGCTGGTCTCAGGTCAAAGATTTGGCGCACCGCTTCTTCTAAGCGACCTTCTGAAACCTTATTCGTCCCAAAGGTGTCAATGCGCACAGAGACCGGTCGAGCAACACCAATCGCGTAGGCCAACTGGACCTCTGCCTTTTTAGCCAAGCCAGCAGCCACAATATTTTTAGCAATATAGCGGGCTGCATAAGAAGCTGACCGGTCTACTTTGGTCGCATCCTTGCCAGAGAAGGCTCCTCCTCCATGACGGGAATAGCCCCCATAGGTATCAACAATGATCTTACGCCCGGTCAAACCAGAATCCCCTTGTGGGCCACCGATAACAAAGCGGCCTGTCGGATTGATAAAGAACTTGGTCTGAGCATCCAGATATTTGGCTGGAATAATAGCCTTGATTACCTGCTCGATCACATCCTCATGAATCTGGTCATTGGTAACTTCTGGATCATGTTGGGTCGAGATGACCACCGTGTCTACCCGAAGTGGCTGATCGTTCTCATCATATTCGACAGTCACTTGTGACTTGGCATCGGGTCTAAGGTATGTCAGCTCACCAGATTTACGAAGATCTGCCAGACGTTTCACCAACTGATGGGCCAAAGAGATTGGAAGAGGCATCAGTTCCGGTGTCTCATCAACCGCAAAGCCGAACATCAAGCCCTGGTCCCCAGCCCCAATCAAGTCCAGAGGATCCTTATCACCACTACTGCGCACTTCCAAGGATTCATTGACCCCTTGGGCAATATCTGGCGATTGCTCCACCAAGGACGGATGAACCCCCACTGTTTCAGCTGAAAAGCCGTAGGCTGTATTGGTGTAACCAATGGAAGCAATAGTATCACGCACCACACGGTTAATATCAACATAGGCCGTCGTTGAAATTTCACCAAACACATGGACAGTCCCTGTGTAGACAGCTGTCTCCGCTGCAACGTGTGCCTCTGGATCCTGTTCCAAAATAGCGTCCAAAATCGCATCTGAGATTTGGTCTGCAATCTTATCCGGATGTCCTTCCGATACTGATTCAGACGTGAATAATTTACGTTCTGACATATACATGTCCCCCTTTAATGAAAATCATAATTCGACAGCCTCTAACCTCCTCACATCAAAGATTGGATTAGAGAACTAGATAAGACAGATTCGCCTTACCAGCAGAGGTGAAAAGAATCTCTTCCAACCTCTGTGTCACGTTAAAAGTTACAAAGAACCGATCGTCTTTAAATCATTCGCATGATTTTCCATCCAATCGCCTTTTCGGGACTTATTAACCCCACCATTATACCACAGGTCTCCCAATTTTTCTCGTTTTTTCAAGAAAATGATACACCTTGTTAAAAAATCCCTAATACTGAATGAAAATCAAAATGAGATGATTTAAGCTGATAGCTGACTATAATCAAATAAACATGCAGTAGCTGTCTTTTCACATTTCGCCCTGAACCAAAAAGTACCGATGATGCACACGTTACGTAACGGCTACACATGTCCATGACTCATTCTTCTCATTTTGATCTTGAGAGAGTATAGGACAATTTCTCCTTTTATTTCTATTTGATATGGAAAAACCTTAGAAGTAGTGTCTCAACACATGACCTCTAAGGTTCTAGTCCAATTACTCAAATGTTTTTTGCCTACGGTTTACTTGTTCCAGAATTTCTCTGCAATTTTTTGACCTTGTTTGATTTTTTCCCATTGTTGTGGGATGGCCAATTCATTTCCTGAATCACATGAGGCAAAGCCACATTGGTGAGAGAGGTAGAGGCGCTCTTTTGGTAAGATTTGGCTGGCTTCTTCGAGGAGCTTGAGGGCACGCTCTTCATCGTCAAGGTCAGTCGTCTTAGAAGAGAGGAGTCCCAAAACAACTTCAGCATCACTGTATTTAAGGGCTTCTAGGGCCTTCAAATCACCGGCCACTTCGCTGTCCCATTCTAGGAAATAGCGATCATATTTTTGTTCCTTCAAGAACTTGGTGGCAATGGCTTCGTAGGTACCTTCTGCAGCAGAGCGGCTCTCGTAGTTGCCACGGCAGTTGTGGGTCCAGACTGTCAATCCCAATTCATGGGCGTAGTCTACCACTTCGTTGTTGATGGCCACAAACTCATCTGCCAAATCCGCTAGGGCTGCATTGCCATCTGCGAAGAAGGAAGCTGGGTTTGATTCGTCAAAGAGTTCCCAGAGGCAGTCGTCAAACTGAACGATTTGACCGCCAATTTCTTTATACTCTGCCAAGAATTCCTTGTAGGCCTGGATCAAGCCTTTTTTCAATTCTTCCTTGGTCTCATAGACTTGGCCTGGGCCTGCTAACTGCTTAAAGACAGTCAATTCTGTGTAGGCATGGGCCGGTCCCCAGATGGTTTGCTTGACATCCTCATCGCCTGCTTCAGCCTTGATTAGCTTATAAATGTTTAGGAAATGGTGGCCCTTACCAGACAAGGGCTCTGTAATCCGAATCCCAATATCCTTTCGGGTTTCAAAGTGGCTGCCGTCGTGGTCTTTAAAGGTGTAGCCATGCTCTGCAATATAGCGCTCCACCCCCTTGAAGCCCCAAAGGAAGTCCAAATGCCACATAGAACGACCGTACTCCCCATCTGTCAGGATGTCGATGCCGTTTTCTTTTTGGTCCGCAATAATCTGCTTAATGGTCTCTGTTTCAGTCTCCTGGTAACCAGCCAAGTCATCGTAGAATGGATACTGGATGTCGTCACGGTGTTCAATCTCCGTCTTGTACTTGCGCAGCTTTTCCGGACGAAGAAGGGAGCCAACTAATTGAAATCTTGATTTTGTCATGTCTAGATACCTCATCTTTAAGTGATGGCTCTATTCTACCGCAAATAATGGCATTTGAAAAATAGTTATTTTTAAAGGAGGGGTATAGTTATAAACTATACTTAAATCTCTTGTGTCCTCGAAAAAAGAGGACACCTGCCCTCTTTTAATTATTTTTGACGGATCACTTCGATTTTGTAACCATCTGGATCAAGAATAAAGTAATAACTTGGCTGAGTTCCAGGAAGGCCCTTCAAATCTGTCACCTCATAGCCTGCTTCAACATGCTTGGCGTGTAGACCTTCCAAGTCTTCTACACTGATGGCAATATGGCCATAGCCATCACCGATATTGTAGGGACCGTGGTCATAGTTGTAAGTCAATTCCAACTCATAATCATCCCCTGGCAATGTCAGGTAAACCAGCGTAAACTGGTGATCTGGAAAATCACGGCGGCGAGAAATCTCAAAACCTAAGGCTTCCTTATAAAATGCTAAAGAAGCATCCAAATCCCGTACACGAACACAGGTATGTGCCATTTTACTTGTCATAATAATCTCCTTTTCTATAATCTTATTGTACTACCTTTAAGAAAAGTTTTCAAAAAATTGATTCTCATTCGTTTAGGCAAAAGCCTACCCGTTATTCAAAGAAAGGCAACCGCATATAAAGAGAGAAGGAAGGCACTAGTGAGCCCTCCCTCTTTTAATTCATTATCGTTACCGAATCACTTCGCGGGTCCGTATATAAGAGTTAACGAAACGTTCTGTAACCCCTGGTTCGACCCTCTCCAAGGCCTCTGAAATCGTCTTGAAGGACAAGCCATAGTCAAAGTATTGTTCAAAGACAGCTAGCGACTCTGTAAAGGCCTCTTGAACTGCTGGTTCCTGAGAGCGATAGCGATTTGCATACTGCAAGAGTTGCTCTGTCAGACTAGCATCTTGCACAATTTGGTAGGCTTCTTCTTCCAAATCTTCCATAGCGGTCGTGGTCATTTCCAATTGACGGTTGACCGTTTCCATATCGATGCGTTGCGGTTCAAAGGCTTCTAAGAAGGCCTCCACCTTGTTACTGGAATCAAAGAAAAGATTGACAAAACTTTGTGGAATCCCAGGGAGATTACGTTTTTCCATGTAACGTTTGATGGTGTGTAGCCTATTGACAAAGCCATTAGCCTTGTTCCGAGCATTGGTCTCATGCTCTTCTTGGCTATTAAGATAGTCTGCCAAGCTGATCAGATCTTCCTCGGTGTCAGACAATTGCAACTGAGCAGCTTTAAAGCTCTCCAAAATTTGAGAATAGGCCACATCTGGCTGATTCATGTGCTCAATTTTATGTTGAACATCCTCTTTCAAAGCCTTGAAATCTGTCACCAAGGTTTGAATCTGGCCTAACTTGCTTTCTGAAAGGTAGTAAGACTGACGTAGACGCTCTACCTCACTTTGTAGCTTGGTTTGGCTATTTTCAATGTGGGCAATATAATCCGGCAAAACCTTAGAAAGCTTAGCAACCTCTTGCTTAGCCGAGATTTCCTTGGTAAAGACCTCGTAAAGGCTGTCAATCTCGTCCTGGATACGTTCATTTTCAGCATCGGCCCTATCCAAATCAAACTCAACTGTCGTCAGCAAATTATCCTTAATCGAAGACCGAACATTTTGCAGGCGCACTTCGATATCGTCTTCTGGAAATTGGTAATTCTCTTCCAAGAGCTTACGGTAACCCGAATTGAGATCATCCAATTGCTCTGGCATAGTGCCAACCAATTTTTCCATCATGTCCGGCAAGCGATCCATGATTTGACTGAGGGCGATCATATGCTCTTCAGTCTTGTCTAAAATAGCTGACGCCTCAATAGGATCCCCTGAAGTGTTCAAGGTGACAAACTCTGAAAACTCCGCTTCGATATGTTTGAATTGTTTTTGAAGTTCAGGCAGAGTCGAACCATAACTGGCTTCATTCTCCGAAAGTTTTTGCTGCAAATTGTCAAAAAGATCCAGCGCATGGTGAACACGTCCACTATTTTTAGCTTCCTGGTCCTTAAGGTCAGCTAAAGCCTGGCGAATCTCTGCGATATCTTCGCTAACAAGATTAATTTGGCTGTCAATATTTTCAATAGCTGTCTTTGCCTTCAAGAAGCGGAAAGATTGATTAAAGCCTTCAGTTTCAAAGATTTGATTCTCGATATCAGCGAAGGTATTCAAGGATAAATCAACCCATTTTTGATTCCATTCACGGAAGGCAACCTGACTTTGGCCAATCAAATGCAAGTTCTTTACTTCTTCAATCTCCTCATTAACAGGCAGATTGAACAGGGCCTCCTTGCGCTCTTCTAATTGGTCCAGCAAGGTTTCATTACGTTTCCTTGCTAGAATACTCAATACATAAGCTAGGATGATAATGGTGACTATCACAATGATAGCAATGATCATACCACTAGACATATAAAACTCCTTTTATCCTATTATTCTAGAAAACCTGCCCTATTATACCATATTCAAGGACAAATTGCACGCCCTTTAAGATTTTTAAATGTCTAGGGTCGAATAAACGGCATTTTCTTCGATAAATTCACGGCGAGGTTCCACTCGATCCCCCATCAACATATCAAAGATACGATCCGCCTCAGCAGCATCATCAACGGTAACACGCGCCATCAAGCGATTTTCCGGATCCATAGTGGTCTCCCAAAGTTGGTGATCATCCATCTCACCCAAACCTTTATAGCGCTGAATGGTTGGCTTTGAACGTCCCTGACTATACTCAGCCAAAGCCTTCTCTAACTCCTGCTCTTGATTAGCACCTGGTTGAATATAGGCCTTGATTTCAGAGCCGACCTTAACGCCATAAATCGGCGGTTGGGCAATGTAAACATAACCAGCTTCTAAAACTGGACGCATGTAGCGGTAAATCAACGTCAACAGCAAGGTCCTAATATGAGCGCCATCCACATCGGCATCGGTCATGAGGACCAGCTTCTTATAACGCGCCTTGGTCACATCAAATTCTGCACCGAATCCTGTCCCCATAGCTGTAAAGAGGCTACGGATTTCCTCATTGGCCAAGATTTTGTCCATGGTCGCTTTTTCAACGTTTAGGATTTTACCTCGAATAGGTAGAATGGCTTGAAACTCCCTGTTGCGTCCTGACTTAGCAGATCCACCAGCAGAATCTCCCTCAACGATAAACAATTCCGTCTCATCTGGATCGTTGGAAGCACAGTCGGCCAATTTACCTGGTAAATTAGAGATCTCTAGCCCTGACTTCTTACGGGTCACTTCACGCGCGCGTTTGGCTGCAATGCGTGCCTTGCTAGCCAAGATCCCTTTTTCGACAATGCGACGCGCAATCTGCGGATTCTCCAAGAGAAAATCAGAGAAAGCTTCCGAGAAGAGGCGATTGGTGATCTTAACCACCTCACTATTGCCCAGCTTGGTCTTGGTCTGACCTTCAAACTGCGGATTGGGGTGCTTAACAGAGATGACTGCGGTCAGCCCTTCACGGACATCCTCACCGGTCAGATTGTCCTCGTTTTCCTTGAGGATCTTATTTTTCTTGGCGTAGTCATTGATAACGCGGGTGAGGGCTGTTCGGAAACCTTGCTCGTGCGTTCCACCTTCATGAGTGTGGATATTATTAGCAAAGGACATGACGTTTTCGTGGTAACTAGTGGTGTACTGCATGGCCACTTCAACCACAATATCATCCATTTCACCTTCTGTATAGATCGGTGTCTCAAAAATCGGTTCCTTGCTAGCATTTAAATGCTCAACATAGCTAGCAATCCCGCCTTCGTAATGGTAATCCTTGGTCTGCTCCTGACCTTCACGCTTATCCGTGATAGAGATCGCCAAACCGCGGTTCAAAAAGGCCAATTCCTGGATACGCTTGTTCAATTTGTCAAAGTCGTACTCGGTGGTTTCAGTGAAGATCTCAGGATCAGGTGTAAAGTGAACCGTCGTCCCGTGATGGTCAGTTTCTCCAATCACAGCCAGATCCGCAACCACTTCCCCTCTACGGTACTCTTGGAAGTAAATCTGGCCATTCTTATGGACCTTAACATCCAACTGGGTAGAGAGAGCATTGACGACTGAAGAGCCTACCCCGTGAAGACCTCCAGAAACCTTGTAGCCACCACCGCCGAATTTTCCTCCTGCATGGAGAACCGTGAAGACAGTCTCGACCGCAGGACGGCCTGTTTTTTCCTGAATATCGACTGGGATCCCACGGCCATCATCCACAACGGTAATGGAATTATCGGGTTCAATTAAAACCTGAATCTTGGTTGCAAAACCAGCCAAAGCCTCATCGATAGAATTATCCACAATTTCCCAAACTAAGTGATGCAACCCTTCTTTCGAGGTTGAACCAATATACATCCCTGGACGCAGTCTGACTGCTTCTAAACCTTCTAAAACCTGAATCTGACTGGCATCATAGTCCTCTGCCAGGGCCTGTAAATCTTTTGTTTCTTCTGTCATATCTATCCTACTTCTTCTGTTCTATCGAGATCTAAAATGTCTTTCAAACAATGATCGCCATCCACTAAATAGGTGGCCATCCCAGCCGTCTGACCAGCAAGGATGTCAATCTCACGGTCTCCAATCACTAAAGCGTCTGTCATTTGGTATTTGTCTTTGAGGTAGAGCAAGGCCTTAGGATCTGGTTTTCTTGGGAACCCCTGATCTGCCGTCACAACCTCTTCAAAATAAGAGATGATCCCAGCACGCTCCAAAATATCCAAAACTTGACTATCCCGATGAGACCACAAAAAATGACGTCCTCCTTCAGCCACTATGGCTTCCAAGGTTTCCTTAGCCCCTGAAAATAAGATCGGACGTTGCAAGTCGATGGCCTCATTTTCCTTATAGCGACCTAAAAAATCCGGAATATCAGCTGCATAACGAGCAATCGCTTCCGCTGTTGATATTTTGAGGGCCGCATAAACCGCATCATGCTCTGGTACAGGTCGGTCAAAGGCTTCTAAGGTCTCACAAAAAGCCTGGGTGGAAAGCTCATAATTATCTAAAAGGGTACCACCCAAATCCCATATATAGTCACGATATCTCATAAGCTCCATTATAGCATATTTCCTAAAAAAATTAAAGCTCCAACCCCGTTAAGAACTGGGACTAGAGCTCTTTTCAACTAGTTGAATAAGTCCTGGTAAATCATGCCTTGACTGAGCGACTGACTATCGCCGCCCAAGACATCAACCAGCTTGTAAGCAAAGGCTAGACTGACGCCTGCTCCTTTAGCGGTAATAATTGTCCCATCCTGAACCACTAGGTCCTCCTGATGGTTTCCTTGGCCAATCTCATCTTCCACACCTGGGTAGCAAGTATAGGCCTTGTCCTTTAGTAATCCCGCCCTACCAAGCACCTTTGGTGCTGCGCAAATAGCCGCCAAATAAGTTCCTGCTTCATAAGCTTTCTGGAGGGCCTGAATCAAGCGCTCATCGTCCCTTAAGTGGTCTGCTCCTGGCAAACCTCCCGGCAAGACGACCATTTCATAAGCGGATAAATCTCCGGACCAAACCTTGTCCGCCACAAGGCGAATGCCGTGTGACCCTTCGACTTCTTCAGAAAAGCCCAAGGTTTCAACTGTAAAACCAGCCCTTCTCAGAACATCTATCGGAGTGACCGCTTCGATTTCTTCAAAACCTGCTGCCAATAAAACTGCAATTGTCATTTTGTGACCTCCTTAGTCAATTGTTTCAATGATAAACCGGTGTTTGCGCTGGAAGCCCTGCTGCCGTTTTTCTTGCAGAAGTGAATTTTGATAGCTCATTGACAAGACCAGCCCAACGCCAATCAAATTAGAGATAATAGAAGACCCTCCCTGGGAGATAAAGGGCAGAGGAATCCCTGTTAAGGGCAGAATCCCTGTCGCTGCCCCAATATTTTCAAAAACATGAAAGAGGATCATCATGATAAAGCCCGTCGAAATAAAGGTATAAAAGCGATTATTAGAGGCAATGGTCACCCGAATCATGCGATAAATCAGTAGCATATAGAGACTAATCACTACCAAACCCCCGATAAATCCGAAATCCTCTCCAATCACCGTAAAAATCATGTCGCTCTCACGCACTGGTACATGGAGATTGGTCATGTTGAAGCCCTGACCCATCAGTCCCCCGCTGCCAATGGCAATCAAGCTTTGAGCCTGCTGGAAAGTGGTGGTTTGCGCATTTTCAAAGGGATCCAGCCAGGCAGATATCCGATTGAGCTGATAGGTATCGATCCCAACATTATGGAGAATTTCCTTGCCATTTGGCGAAATAAAAATCAGCATAAAAGCAATGACAGCCAGACTAACCACAAGGACGACTGGTAGGATAATCCGCCACGATATGCCAGACAAAAGAACAATCCCTGAAAAGATAGCTACAAAGACCAGGGAGGTGCCCAAGTCACTCTGAAAATAAAGCAGGGCTAAAACAGGAAACGTCACCGTCAAAAGTTGAAGGAGCAAAACCATGTCGGACCATAGGCTAGCCTCTAGGTGCTTTTCGTGAAACCGAACAACCACATAGGCCATCATCAAAATATAAGAGATTTTCATGAATTCCGACGGTTGAAAAAGGGTTTGGCCATTGAGTGTTACCCAGTTTTTTGCACCAGTCGCTGCGACCAAGGAGGAACTGTAGTAAAAGAGGGGCAAAAACATCATGCCAAGCCCCAAAAAATAGAGAAAAGGGGTCGCCTTCCAAAGAAATTTCTTGTTAAAAAACATCACCACAAAAGCAAAGACAATCCCTACCAGAATCCATACCCCTTGTAAAATCACGATATTCAGAGCCCTAGCAGGATAATCATGACTAACTGCAATATAAACCGCAACCAAACCGATTAACAGTAAAAAAAATACGGGTAAAATCAAACTATAATCCACACGGCTATCCCAAGAAGGCTTCTTCAGGTCCATCACTTCTCCTTCACAATTCAGTTTATACTCTTTCAAAATCAAAATGAGACAGAATGAGTGATGGACATGTGTAGCCGTTGCGCAACTTGTGTCTCATCGGTAGTTTTTCCGCGCAATTCGATACGTGAAAAACTATTTTATGGATTTTTATTTTAACACAGACCAGGTATCAGCTTAAATCATCTCATTTTAATTTGAATTCAGTTTTACTTGCTCTCTAGTATTATACCAAAAAGATCGATGGGACAGTATCGATTTAGCAACTTCTTTTTCCTGGGGGACATGGCAGAGCTGAGAAACTGCAGCGCAAGCCATCCGTTCCAGCGTCACTCCGAGGCTATCAACAGAAAAAACGACCCCCTGAGGAATCGTTAGTAGTCTTATTTGAGGCCGTATTTTTTGTTGAAGCGGTCCACGCGTCCATCTGCTTGAGTGAACTTTTGACGGCCTGTGTAGAATGGGTGTGAATCAGAAGAGATTTCAACACGAACCAATGGATACTCAGCACCTTCAAATTCGATGGTTTCTTTAGAGTGTTTAGTTGAGCCACTCAAAAACTTGTAACCTGTTGTTGTGTCAAGAAAGACAACTTGGCGGTATTCTGGATGAATATCTTTTTTCATTTTCAAAAATTTCCTTTCTGCCATAGCTCTCGAGAGCCATAGTTTATAACTTCATTAGTTTACCATATTCTTTGAATCTATGCAAGTCATTTCTACTACTTTTTATATTTCTTGCAAACTTGCCCAACCATCCGTTATAGAGACCACTACGGACTTGTCAATAAAGCTATTTTTTGAGGTAAAACAATTTAGCAATCCTATACCTGATTGAATAGTTAACTAATAGGGTAGACTCCATCTGTACCAACTCTTTCATAACTGTCTGGACAAACCAATTGCCAAATCCCCCTCTCTTAAGACTAGCCTCAGTCTGCTGAGCCAATAACTATCCACCCAGCTTGATTGGATAGGGGAAAGTCTCCCTCTCACGAGAGATTGACGGGCATGCCTGCTTCTAGGTTATTGTCAAAGCTTTGGATCTAAAGGACCGCAACAGCTTCAGTAATTGCTGCCTGGGTCAATGTTACCTAGACGCATAGGAAAAGAGTCGTCTCGGTATCCAATACACTATCCTAGACCTTCCAGATTTCTATCTCAGGCTCAACTACCAGCCCTTAATTGCCCACCATCCAAGAAATGACATGCGCTGCAAAACTCACTTTCAAAAACGCTATTGCTTTGCCTTCCAAAAGTTTGGAACATTTTCTGAACAAGGCCTAACTCAATGAGTAGCTTATTCCCCAGTCTCTCAGTAGCTACTTGTCACCATAGAAAATCTCGCAAAAATCCCACCATATGCTAAAAATAAGACAAATCTGAACGACTGATAAAAGCCTTACACAGAGAAAGAAGATGTGTGTACAACTTCCCCTTCCTGACAAGGCTTCAAAGTCTTTATAAGCCTATTGCGTCTATACTTAGCTAACGAGTGATGAAACCCTAGCGAGCATTAAACTGTTTCATGGTGCGTTTAAGATCACGGTCTTGTTCCCGTTGCTTGATCGACTCACGCTTGTCATAATCGTGTTTCCCTTTAGCCAGTCCTAACAGAACCTTGGCAAAACCATCTTTAAGGTAGACCTTCAAGGGAACCAAAGTCATACCTGATCCCTTTAATTCTTGTTCCAATTGATCAATTTGCTTGCGACGTAAGAGAAGTTTACGTGTCCGTATGGGATCTTGATTCCAGATATTTCCTTGTTCAAAAGGGCTAATGTGAACATTAACCAACCAAGCTTCTCCTCGCTTGATTTGAGCAAAACCGTCCTTGAGCTGAATCCGTGCCGCACGCACACTCTTAATCTCCGTTCCGGTTAGAACGATGCCCGCTTCAATGGTATCAACAATCGTATAATCATGACGTGCTTTCTTATTTTGCGCGACGAGCTTTCCTTCGCCCTTTGCCATGTTGTCCTCCTTTTTTAGCGACTCCTTTGTAAAATGGTTTTTTCCCTTTCGTCGAATGCGATGTCTTCTTGCCAGACGCCTGTCCGTCTTTGGATGCTCGTTTCCGTGTCGGTTTCGGCTTATCTTTTAGAGCCTTTTTAGGCTTGTCAAACCAATCAAGTTCAGAAGCCACCCATTCAAAATCAATTTCTCCTGTGGCCTTATCTGCCTTGGTTACCTTGACACGAATCGGTTGCCCTACTTTAAAGATCAGGCCTGTGCGTTCTCCTTGTAGCGTCAGCGTCCGCTCATGATATTGGAAATACTCTGGCAAATTGGTCACATGAATCAAGCCTTCGACAGTGTTTGGGAGTTCAACAAAGAGACCGAACTTGGCAATGCTAGACACCACTCCATCAAAGACCTCTCCGACATAGTCTGTCATGAATTCTGCTTTTTTCATCGCTTCAACTTCGCGTTCAGCATCAACTGCTCGCCGTTCCAAGCGACTGGATTCACTAGCAATTTCAGGTAAAATTCCAGCAAAGTGCTCTGCTACTTCTTGCTTAGTTCCTCGCATGTAATCCCTCAGCATGCGGTGAACCATGAGGTCGGGATAGCGCCGAATCGGACTGGTAAAGTGGGTATAAAATTCAGCCGCAAGCCCGTAATGCCCGTGGTTTTCCTCAGAATAACGGGCCTGCTGCATAGAGCGCAAGAGCATCATAGACAGAACTTCACTGTTTGGCTGACCAGCCACCTTGGCCATAAACTCCTGCAAGGCTTCCTGACTGATTTTAGCCGCTGTGCCTCGGATGGGAATCCCAAAAATCGAGGCATAGTCGATGAAGGTCTGCAATTTTTCAGCCTTTGGCTCTTCGTGAATACGATAGATAAAAGGGAGGTTTAATCTTGCAAAATGCTCTGCAACCGTTTCATTGGCAACCAACATGAAGGACTCGATCATGCGTTCAGCCACCCCACGTTGGCGAAGTGCAATATCAACTGGTTTTCCAAGGGCATTAACAAGAATTTTGGCTTCCTTGGTGTCAAAATTCAAGGCTCCCCTTCGGTAACGCATGGTCTCTAAAATGGTATGTAGTTCTGCCATCTCCTTGACGGATGGTGCAATTTTCGCATAACGTTCCAACTTTTCCGAATCTCCAGCAATCATGTCATTGACATCGCCATAGGTCATCCGATAGGTTGTCTTAATCACCGTCTGGGCCAATTGATAGTCCACCACCTGTCCCTTGGCGTTGATTTCCATGATGGCGGACTGGGTCAGGCGATCCACCTGGGGATTGAGGGAGCAGATACCGTTAGACAAACGTTCAGGAAGCATGGGAACTACACGGTCTGTCACATAGACAGACGTTCCCCGACGCAAGGCTTCCTGATCCAGTGCTGAGCCTTCGGTCACATAGTAGGACACGTCAGCAATGTGGACTCCCAACTCAAAGTTGCCATTGGGCAACTGCTTGATATGAACAGCATCATCCAAATCCTTAGCGTCAGCCCCGTCGATGGTAAAGGTCACTTCACCGCGGAGGTCCAAGCGTCCTATTAGATCTTCCTCCGACGGTGCTTCCGCAATAGCTTGCGCTTCTTGCAAAACAGCATCTGGAAAACTAGAGACGATCTCCATACTCTCTAACACTTCCAGCACATCAATCCCTGGATCATCGATACGACCGATAATATCTCTTATCTCAGCCACAAAGAAATCACGTTTGGCGCTTGGGTAATCCACGATATCAACCTTGACAACTTCGGTTCCATCCATTATCAAGGCTGTCGGCCTTAGATAAATCAATTGGGAAATTTTCTGATTCTTGCTACGGATATAGCCGATAAAATCCGACTTTTCATCATCCAGAACAACCGCGCCAACCGCAGTCGTCAGTTGCCGTTCAATGACATCAATAATTCGACCTTCAGCAACAGTCCCTTTCAAGCGATTAGCGGGCTTGGTGATGATAAGTTCTACTAAGTCACCGTCAATGGCATGGGCAACATCATTGCGACCAATAAAGAGCTCTTCACTACCATCTGACAAGCTTACAAAACCAAACCCATTTTTATGGGCAGAAAAACGCCCCTTCAGCGTTAAAGATTGATGTCTGACTTTAAGAGCAACTCGCCCATCCTCATAAAATTCAATCTCTTTCTTATGTTCTAAGTTAGATACTGATTTCACTAAATGTTTAAAATCACTAGCAGCATCCATACCTAGAGCCTGGGATAAGTCTGTCATCGTGACGGGTCCCGCTTCCTTTAGGTAAGCGATAATCTGTTTTTTCATAATTCCTTTCCTAGACGATTCGGTAAAAAAGAAAGGACCTTGCGGTCCTTGTGATTATCGACTGGACAAGATAGCCAAGATGAGTGCAATCGCTAACCACAAGAAGATAAGGATAGCTGTTAATCGTTGCATCACGGCTTCAAATCCACGCGCCTTACTGCGCTCAAAAAGCGCTCCAGAACTAGCATCAAAAACGTTTGATGACTGGTTTTTAGTCGGCTGCATAAAGATTACAATCACGAGAAATACCGATAAAACTAATAATGTTGTTAATAATAAGTTATACATAATCGTCACTTTCTATAATCAATTCTCTCTATTTTACCATAAAGATTATTTACTTTCAATATGTAAGGCTACTTTTCTTTCCTTGGGACAGTATTTCAAGACCTCTATCTTATCTGGATGTGTCTTATTGTTTTTACTGGTCAGGTAGTTGAGTTGACCACAACTACTACATTTTAAATTGACCTTAATGCGCATGGTCACTCCTTTCCTGCTAGAATCATTTGCATTTTTATCCGAGGCATAAGATTTTCTACCAAATTGCTGAGGGCCTTAACCAATCGTTTTCACCTGCCCATTATATCACAAAATAAAAGGACAAGCCATCACAAAGATGACCTGCCAACGTTTTCTCACTAGCGTTTTCTCAAGCTACCAAAAATCCCACGCACCAACTCGCGGCCGACAGCACGAACCGCAGAATTGATGAAGCTATCTGTTGCTCGCTCGACTGCTGATTTTGGTCGACGGGCATTAGCGCGAGCAACTTTTTCAGCCTCCTTGCGTGCCCGTTCTTGTTCCTTGGCTAAGGCTTTTTCAGCTTTTTCTTGAGCGTCAGCCATAGCCCGAGCTTCCTTTTCAGCTATTTCTTGAGTCAATTTGGCTTCCAAGACCTCATAGGCTGACTCGGCATCCAAGCTTTCAGCGTACTTGTCGTAGAAAGGTGAAGCATTAACCAACCCCTGTATGTCTAAGCCTGTGAGAGGGGTAAAGCTGGATTGTGGTGGATAGATAAAAGCCCTCTCCACCATACTCGGCTGAGCTCTTTCGTTGAGGAAGGACACCAAGGCTTCCCCCACTTCCAATTCTGTGATGACAGTTTCTATCTCTAAATCTGGGTTCTGACGGAAGCTTTCCGCGGCTGACTTGACGGCTTTTAGCTCCTTAGGTGTATAAGCACGCAGGGCATGCTGAACACGGTTACCGAGTTGGGCTAAGATAGGCTCAGGGAGATCCGCCGGATTCTGTGTAATAAAGAAGATTCCCACCCCTTTTGAGCGAATCAATCGGACAATCTGCTCCACCTTATCCACAAAGACTTTTGGCGCATCTTTGAAGAGTAGGTGAGCTTCGTCAAAGAAGAAAACTAGCTTAGGCTTATCCAAATCACCCACCTCAGGCATGTTTTCAAACAGCTCTGCCATCATCCAAAGAAGGAACGTCGAGTAAAGGGTCGGTGAGTTGAAAAGCTTGGTAGCAGTTAGGACGTTGATTGTGCCTCGGCCATCCTGATCATTCTGCATAAAGTCCGCCAACTCTAGGGCAGGCTCCCCAAAAAAGATATCACCACCTTCTTGTTCCAGGACCAAAAGACTGCGCTGAATGGCAGCAACAGAGGCCTTAGCAATATGCCCATAGTCTTGGGAATACTGGCTAGCCTGCTCTGCTATTTCTCGTAAAAGAGCTTTCAGATCCTTGAGATCTGTCAAAAGCCAACCGTTATCATCAGCCACCTTAAAAGCGATGTTGAGAATGCCCGTCTGGGTCTCGTTGAGGTTGAGAAGACGCCCCAGCAAGGTCGGTCCCATCTCCGAGATGGTCGTCCGAACAGGCACACCAGCTTCGCCAAAGACGTCCCAGAGGCGAACTGGAAAGGCCTTTGGCTCATAAGTGTCAGTCAAGCCTAGCTTGGTCAAGCGTTCAGCCAGCTTCTCCGTTACCTCACCCTCACGCGCCAAATTGGCTAAATCACCCTTGATGTCTGCCAGAAAAACAGACACGCCAGCCTGACTCAGCTGTTCAGCAAGAACCTTGAGGGTCACCGTTTTCCCCGTTCCAGTCGCACCAGCGATTAAACCGTGACGATTGAGCATATTGAGCTGGAGGGCAACGGGATTAGTTCCCTTAGCGATGGTTAGTTGTGTCATTTCGGTCTCCTTTTTTTGGACAATTGCAGAGCAGTTAGGCTCTTGTCGAGTAGTGTTCTGTCAGGTTAGTTGGGCAACCGTACGAGCTCACCGTCTCTCAAGCATCATTGGGCCGATGAATGAGAAGAGTTTAACGCCTCCCCTTCGCCAATGCCTGCAAGAGCTGGTCAACCTGCGCGTAGGTCGCTGACAAGTCCCCTGTGTTGTCAATCACTCGGTCAGCGCGCGTTTGCTTCTCAGCCAGCGACATCTGGCTGCTCATCCGTTTTTTGGCTTCTTCAAGAGTATAGCCATTGCGGGCCATGAGGCGTTGCAGTTGCGTCGCTTCATCGACCATCACCAGCCAGACCTCATCGCACCAGCTAGCGTATCCCTTTTCAAAAAGCAACGGAATATCCAGCACCACCACATCATGTAGCGCAACCAAGCGGGCTTTCTCTTCTGCCAAGGCCTGACGGATAATCTCGTCCTGCAGTTCAGAAGAAGCCGCCAGCTGTTCTGGACTGGAAAAAATCAATTCCGCCAACTTCGGACGGTCAAGCTCCCCATCTGGACGCAAAATCCCTGCCCCAAAATGGTCAACCAACGCCTGATAGAGCTTACCTCCCTTGGCCTGCAAGTTATGCACCAATTGATCGGCATCAATCACTGCTACACCTTGGCGTCTCAAGTAAGCACTCACTGTTGATTTCCCAGAGGCGATGCCACCTGTTAGACCAATAATGGTTGCCATAAATCCTCCATCCTTTTTCTCTTATTGTAACATAAAAGACTGGGGAAGGAAACGCCCCCAGCCTAAACAAAACTATTTGTTCAAGTACTTGTCAATCACATCCTTAAAGACATAGCGGACGATATGGGCAGCGATAAACACTGTTAACGCCGTAGATAAAACACTGATGATCATAGCAATAATGCTAAAAGCTCCTACATTAGCCACAATAGATACCTCCTGTTATTGATTAAGTCTATTATACCATAAATCAGATGCTTTCACAAATTCACAATCTTTTCTGACACCTCGGGCAAAAATGACTCCCTCGACCTGCCACCTTGATTTTGACGATGTCCCGTCCACATCTTGCACAGGGCTGCCCCGTCTTGCCATAGACCTGCAAGTATTCCTGCATGGTCCCATCCATGCCCAAAGCATTGCGATAGGTACGAATGGTCGATCCTCCCTTTTCAATGCCCAGCTGCAAGATTCGAATGGTCTCATCGTGTAGTCGCTTGATTTCCGATTTTTTCAGACTGCTAGCCACACGCTCAGGATGCACCTTACTCGCCCAAAGCACTTCGTCCACATAGATATTGCCCAAGCCCGCTACCAAGGACTGGTCCAGTAAGAGCGGTTTGATAGGCTTTTTGCTGGTAACCACCGCCCGCTCAAAGCTCGCATAGGCAAAGACGCCTTTTTCAGGCTCTGGTCCTAGCTTTTTCTTGGTAAAATAGCTGAGCAAATCAACTGTTTTGACCAACTCCAGCGTGCCAAATTTACGGACATCTTGATAGACGAGGGTCTCGTTCCCATCTAGGTCAAAAAAGGCATGAAAATGCTTGTTATCAGGGATTTGGTCAGATGGAAAGAGCAACCATTTGCCTTCCATCCGCAAGTGAGACACCATGGTCATCTGACCAAGACCAAACAGCAAGTACTTGCCCCGACGCCCCATCTGCTCAATAGTCGCACCAGTCAAACTAGCGACAAATTCATCACGGTCTGTCACAACCAGCCTCGGATAGCGGATTCTCACACACTCGATCCGACGACCGACCACCAAGCGCTCCAAGCCTCGTCTGACCGTCTCCACCTCTGGTAATTCTGGCATAATACTCCTTTACAACTTGATGCTTAAATTGGCCAAATAATCACTGCCATAAATTGACAGGCGATGCTGGCTATTTTTTGACTCATAGAAATCAATCATGGCAAAACCAGCACGCAACTGACCACCAATCTGCTCGTCAAGGGTATGGCTAAACTCGTAGCCGTAGTCTGGATTGATAGCTAACCGCCCAGCCTCTTCCAACTCTCTGGCGTTAAAAGGTAGTGGATAGGTCAACAGCGGCTCCTCCTCTGGTTTATCCCAAACCACATCACCGTCATACATGTAAACCCAAGGGTTCATATAGCCCACCATGAGGAGACCACCTGGTTTGAGGACACGATAACATTCCTGCCACAAGTTGGTCAAGTCCTCAATGTAGACATTAGATACTGGGCAAAAAACCAAATCAAAGGCCTCATTCTCAAAAGGAAAGGGCTGAGTCATGTCCGCCTGAACAGTCTCGATGGTCAACCCCTCGCGCTCTGCCACCAAACGGTCAGAAGCCAACTGCTCCTTGGAATAATCCATGATGGTCACATCATAGCCATGAAGGGCAAAAAGGGGACCTTGCTGGCCGCCACCAGAAGCTAAACACAGCACTTTTTTACCTTTCAGCCGATCAAACCACGCCTGCGGTACGTTTTACCAACAGTCAAGGATACCTCAAGTGGCTGAGTTTTAGCAGCCATCAATTCCTCGTGACTGATTGGTTGAGTGTAGGCATTGCCACGCTTTTTCGCCACCCGATCCCAACGTTCCTTATTATAAGCAACAACATCTGTCATGCGTTCTGCTCACTTTCTTATGATTTTAATTAAGTAGAGTTCACTAGGAACAAGCTAGTTAAAAGAAAATCCGCTGCAAGATCCCGTCTGCATCTCGTTCATAGTAGAGTTCTGAGTGGGCATCATTGAAATAAAAGGTCAATAAATCATCCATAGAGTCCGCCAATTCTACCCTATCTGAGGCAATGTCATCATGACTCACCCAGACCACTTCCCCCTCTTCAGAAGATTGAATCTCTCCCGTAAACTCTGTCGTTCGGTAAAGAAAGACTAAATAACGGGTACCGTCATCTCGGGTATGAAAATGCTTGACCCCCACCAACTTAGGATTAACTATGGTTAACCCTGTTTCTTCTTTGATTTCTCGGACAACCGAGGCATGAAGACTCTCCTTTTCCTCAATGTGGCCACCAGGTAGGGCGGCGCCAGACCAAGCATAACGTTCTGGTGAGCGAAGTTGCATGACAAAGCGCCCTGCAGCATCTTCTATCAGGCACATGTTGGTTAAAATGACTTCTTGACTTCTTGGCATAAGCTTCTCCCTTATCCTTTATCTCATACTTATGATACCATAAAACTGACCAGATTGCTCTGGTCAGCAGTACCATTATATTCTCTTAAATGCTACAAACCGCGTACCTTGATAGGTTAACTCCCCCTCATCACCTTCCGCTAGCTGACCGTAATCGGTACTTTTGACCCGAAATTCCTGACGGGTCTTATCGGCAAATTCAAAGGTGACATAGTAGTAGGTGTAAGCATTGTTGGTTCCCCTCACCTGCTGACGCTTGGTCACTAGACGAGCTTCTCTCGTCAGGCGCTCCGCTTGGTTATCGCTCTGCCATTGGAACAAAAAGCGAATCAACTGAAAACCAAAAATAGCTAGTATGATGGCAAATATAGCAAAGGGAACGAGATGAAAGTAGTAAAAGATAAAGTCTGTCATCACAACCTCCTAAAAAGCAACTTTACAAGGTGCCTCCTCCATGGTCAGCTTCAATCAGTCTCGAGAAATCGAAGACATGCAGTGTTAAACCTATTCTACCGCTATCCAGCATGATATTGTCTCGCGCGATTGAAGTTATTAGCGCTCTTGGGCTTCAAAAATCCAGCTGCGTGTCCAACGATGGCTTTCACCTGGAGCAATGCGAATCGTCTGAATGATTTCTGGACTGACGATGTGGTCGGTCGCCCAGAGCAAGAGACTGGTCGGTTTGACACTGTCAATCCCTGTCACACTCGCCTTGGCTCCCTGATGCAGCAACTTCCACGTAAAGGTATCCTGCTCAGCGATTCCTTCAGTGGACAAGACGCTGAGCGACACATCGGTCTCGCACTTATCAAAGCGAATAGCACGCCCATCCGCGATAAAATTATTATGGTCGTAACCACCCCAGCCCTCTAGGCGCTCCGTCCCAAGATCTGGCATATCAGGCAATTCCAGACGGTAGTCAGGTGAAATCGCCATGCCATCAATGCTGAGGAAATTATGGCAGTACTCCTCGGTCTCAATCACATTCTCGCCAACATTTGTGATTTCCCCTTCCAAAATCAGCCTGTTGTCCTCAATCGTGATGGTTTTACGGATAGTCGCGGCGATGCCGCGGCATGGCAGAGCTTCTGTGACAAACTCCGCAGAGGTAGCCGTATGAGTAAAACTAACAGGATAAGGCGTCACCTCAGGATAAGTGTAGTCAAAACGGTAGCCACGGTCAGAATCCTGCTTAATCAAGCCAACACCCAATTTGGGAAAATACTCACCAATCTCAGTGCCCTGACTAAAATCAGCACTAAACTCACAACATAGTCCTCGTCCACCTGACGATGGATGCCTGAGGTTCATGGGCTCATTAGCCCCAAAATGAGTATCTCCATCTAAGACAACATTGGAAATATAACCTGATCGATCAAAACGATGGGTGTCGTTTGGTCGCTCCCCAGGTTCTGAAATTTCTACCCGCAAGCGGTCGTTGGTCAAAAAAATCATCTTTTTCCTCCTTGTTAATCGCTTTCATTATATCATATCAAGTTCTCCTAAGACAAATCTTTCACACACCAACGCAAACTTTTCAACCTCACTCAAGCATCACTCCCTATTGGACCCTGTAGCTCACTAAAAATAGAACCCCTTTGACCTAGCTATTCCACTTCAAACATGAGCTCCAATAAGATTAATGTCACAATGGTTTCAATATCAAATGATTTCTTCTCACAATATTTGGGACATTTGTGATGATTTCCGTCAATCTTTTTTTCTTTTGCTGACAAATATAAAAACTCTTAAAAACACCGCTGCATCAGCGTTTTTTAAGAGTTGGTGAAAGGTAAAACAGGCCGTCTGAAGTTGACGTTTTCCTATCATTTAGTAAGGAGGTCTATATTCTGAGAAAACTGGTCTTCTCAGCAATCCTGTATCACATTCACTGTTCGGCTGACTTCCTGAAAGCCAAGCGCTTGATGGCAAAAATGACTCGCTTGGTTGTCTAGGGCATAATTAGAGGCAATCTGGCTCAATCCCTGTCCTTTTGCCCACTCTCTCGCAAAAGTAACCAGTTTTCTAGCCAACCCTTGGCGACGATAACTGGGTAAGACAAATACACCTTCTAAAAAGGCGACGGGAGAGCCCTTTGCCCCCTCAACATAGTCAGTTCTGATGGACAAGCTCATAAAGGCAACAGCTCTGCCATTTTGCCAAAAAAGAAACTCATACGAGAACCGACCAGCTAAAAAGTCTGCCACCAAGTCCTGAGGCTCAGGCGACCACAACTGGCTGGCGAGGTCTGCCCAATGCGTTACCGTATTTGAGGTAACAGGTTCAATCATCAGCCACTCCTCCCCATTCCTTTGCTTGCGTTAAAAAGTTTACTGAATCTCATTGCACTTTTTTTCAGGCGATGACCCTAAACTCCCCATTAAGGAAGTCTCACCTTTGCCTTTCTAAGCTCGGGTTAAAATAGCCTATCCGTAGGCTAGCCTCGCCTTCGCGTTTCTAAGCTCGGGTTGAGGCTGGGCAAAAACTAGTTTCAGAATAGACAAAAACGAGCATTTCCGCAGTTGGAGATGCTCGTTTTCCCATGTCATGGTTTATAATTATAA
>NZ_JBEPLO010000007.1:0-100614 GCF_040545225.1 Streptococcus rupicaprae
CAAAAACCACACAGTGATTCTTTCATCTTGATTGTTTTCAAGACAGAAATCACTGCGTGGTTTTATTTTGAAACTAGTTTTTGCCCGGCCTCTTTTAACTGTATCACCTGATACTCTTTTTCAAAATCAAAGATAGCAGTTGTCAACTCGCTTCGATGAATGCCAGTTCTATCATCAGCTTTGTTTCCTAGGCTAGATTGATTTTCTGTGACTATTAATTCCCCCTGTAACGCCAACCTTGTTCATCATGGTAGATCATCAGTTTCGTCATGCCACCGTCAATCGTAATATTTTCACCGGTAATGAAGCTGGCCTTGTCTGAGGCCAGAAAGAGAGCCATGTGAGCAATATCTTCAGGGCGACCGATGCGACCTGCAGGGTGCTGTTGGTGGTCTGCTGGTGTAAAGGCGTTGTGACTGGTGTCGATCCAACCGGGCGAGATACTATTGACCCGAGCCATGCCTGCCAAACTGACCGCCAAAGCGTGTGTCAGCGCAGCTATTGCGCCCTTGGCGGCCGTGTAGGACTCTGTCTGGGCCTGACTCATTCGATCACGACTAGAAGACATCATGAGAATACTAGCTCCTGGATTAAGGTGCTGAGTAAAGAGCTTGGTCAGGTAAAAGGGAGCTGTGACACCTACCTGTAGGGCGTAGTTGAAATCGTCATAAGAAGCATCAGCTAGACCTTTCATCAAAGGAGCGGCATTATGAATCATGATGTTGATCCCCTGATGGCGAGACAAAACGAAATCAGCAAAGCGTTCAAGGTCGTCTTGCTTGGCTAAGTCCCCGATAAAGTCCGCTGGCTGGTTGCGGTCAATCGTGTAAACAGTGGCTCCAGCTTCGCGAAATTGTTTGGCTAGTTCAGCACCAATCCCTTGGGCTCCGCCGGTGATGATGGCAATTTTCCCTGTAAAGTTCATAAAAACCTCCATTCGTTTGCAACCAGTATAGCAAAAAAGAATCGGATCGTCATCTACTGTAGCACTAGTATTAAAGGGATCGGACAATACTCCGTTTTGCAGAAGAATGGTAGAACGCCTAGTGGCTTCTCAAAAAGACAGTCGGAAGAGGGGTTACGAAAAATTGATGAAAACGACAAGCTTTTTAGGAAAAAGCTAGAAATTGTGATATAATGAGTTTGTAGAAAAAATTTTTAAGGAGTTTATCCAAATGGCTAAATTGACTGTTAAAGACGTTGAGCTTAAAGGCAAAAAAGTCCTCGTTCGTGTGGACTTCAACGTGCCTTTGAAAGACGGCGTGATTACTAACGACAACCGTATCACCGCTGCTCTTCCAACTATCAAGTATATCCTTGAGCAAGGTGGACGTGCCATCCTCTTCTCTCACCTTGGTCGTGTCAAAGAAGAAGCGGACAAAGAAGGCAAATCATTGGCACCGGTTGCTAAGGCACTTGGTGAAAAACTGGGTCAAGAGGTTATCTTCCCGGGCGCTACTCGTGGTGGAGCCTTGGAAGCGGCTATCAACGCTTTGGAAGATGGTCAAGTTCTCTTGGTCGAAAATACTCGTTTTGAAGATGTTGATGGCAAGAAAGAGTCTAAAAATGACCCTGAACTTGGTCAATACTGGGCATCCCTTGGCGATGGTATCTTTGTAAACGATGCTTTTGGTACTGCTCACCGTGCCCACGCGTCAAACGTTGGTATCTCTGCTAACGTTGAAAAAGCTGTTGCTGGTTTCCTTTTGGAAAACGAAATTGCCTACATCCAAGAAGCGGTTGAAAGCCCAGTTCGTCCATTTGTCGCAATCCTTGGTGGTTCAAAAGTATCTGACAAGATCGGTGTGATTGAAAACTTGCTGGAAAAAGCAGACAAGGTCCTTATTGGTGGCGGTATGACTTACACCTTCTACAAGGCACAAGGTATCGAAATCGGTAACTCTTTGGTTGAAGAAGACAAACTTGATATCGCCAAAGCGCTCCTTGAAAAAGCCAACGGCAAACTCATCTTGCCAGTTGACTCAAAAGAAGCTAACGCTTTTGCAGGTTACGACACTGTTCGTGATACAGAAGGCGAAGCTGTTTCTGAAGGTTTCCTTGGACTTGACATCGGTCCTAAGTCTATCGCGAAGTTTGAAGCGGAGCTTGAAGGTGCGAAAACAGTCGTTTGGAACGGTCCTATGGGTGTCTTTGAAAATCCAGACTTCCAAGCGGGTACCATCGGTGTCATGGACGCTATCGTGAAGCAACCAGAAGTCAAATCCATCATCGGTGGTGGTGACTCAGCAGCAGCAGCCATCAACCTTGGCCGTGCAGACAAGTTCTCATGGATCTCAACTGGCGGCGGTGCCTCAATGGAGCTTTTGGAAGGTAAAGTTCTTCCAGGTTTGTCAGCATTGACTGAAAAATAAGCAACCACATATTCGCGACGAAAAGAGCTGTGTAAACAGCTCTTTTCTAGTGCCATCCCTAGATGTTCTCCGATACGGAGTGAGGTTAGAACATCAGGGTAGGTAAAGGTAAAGTATTACCAGGACTTTCAGCTCTGACTGAAAAATAATCTTGCACCAAAAAACCTTGGGGAACCAAGGTTTTTCTGATGCACACCTAGATGTTCTTTGAAACGAAGTGAGGTTAGAACATCAGGGGAGATAAAGGCAAAGTATTACCGGGACTTTCAGCTCTTACAGAGAAGTAGGCGGTAAGTCAGACATCTCTGATGTCGTTGACGCACCCCCGCAAGGCTGATTAGGTTGGTCGCGAGTGAAACGAAGTGAACTGCCAATCAGCTACTGCGCAAGTCTAGAAGAAGGCTAGAAAAAGACGCTGTTGGAGCGTCTTTTTCTGTGCGAAAAGATACAGCTTGGAGTTGATTGTATCTTAGGTTAATGATAAACTAAAGTAAATACCGATAAGGAGAGAAAGATGCCTAGCCTATTAGCATCACGTTTAAAGCAGCGACGGAAGGAACTTGGATTATCACAAAAGGAGGTTGCTGAAGGTATCTGTAAACAGGCCCAAATTAGTCGTCTTGAGAGTGGTGGTTACATGCCGGGAGCGGAATTGATTTTTAAGCTCTCACGTAAACTGAGAGTTCCCATGGAATATTTTTTTGATGAAAAGATAGACTTTGAGGTCAGTGATCTCAAAGAATTTAAAAAGATATGTAAAGACTTACTAGCTAAAAGAGATTATATATCTTTGCAATATCTATATCATACAGAGATTGGTAAGAGTCATCGTCTGTCTTTAAACGACAAACATTATTTAGATTGGCTTGGCCTTTTAGTTGCTTTCTACTGTGAAAATCGCCAGGCTGAAGCAACGGAAATCTTAGAAAAGCAACTTAGTAACTCGAAGAAAATAGATTTACACTATATGTGTATGGTCAATACTCTTTTTAACTTTTATAGTGAACAACAAAATCTTGAGAGGATGGCAGAGATCAAGCAAGGATTGGTTAATCGATTGGGTGAACTAAAACTAAATACATTGGAAGAGCAGGATTTGTTTATCAAATTAAACTATAATATAGGCCGTTATTTATGGCAAATAAAGGATATAGAAGGAGCGATTAGGCATATAACAGAGACGATTGAATACTGTAATGCTCACCACACGAATTACTGCTTAGCTGATCTTTACTGCATGTTGGGGAATCTTACGGAGGAGTTTGCTGAGAAGCATGTCGTAAAAGACTATTTTGAGACTGCATATTTCCTTTACAAATTAGAGAAGAACGACAAGATGATATTATCACTCCAGCACTATCTTAAGTCGGCTTTCGACTAGACTAAAAAAATCTCATTTCTCAAAATATACAGGAAATGAGATTTTTTACTTGCTTTAAATACGTATTGTGATATTTTAATAAAAAAATAAAAAAAGCACATAATTTCTTGATTTTAAAAATATTTCATGATATACTTTGAACGAAATATGAAAGGGGTTACAACGAAATCTTTTAGAGAATTGAAGCCCTGGTTATTTCTATATTTCCAAGTGTTAAGTCTAATCATAAAGCTCTTATATAACCTAGCGAGTGACGGATTTTTGCTTTTACATTTAGCTCATTGGACCATTTGTAGGAGGTTTGCAGATGAAAAGGGGACTGTCTATTCTCTATTTTGGCGTAGGTGTTATGCTATTAGCCGTTTTGGCCATCTATGGAGAAGGGCCTTCGGTCAAGACTGCTGTTCGAGTGTTTTTGACACTTAGCCCATTTGTAATCATGCGGACATCCTATCAAAAGGGAAAGCATAGCTTTTGGCTTTATAGCCTGTTGATTGTAATCTTTCTCTATTTTATAACGTTATTTTGGCTATAAGGGTTTTGGCGGTAGGATTGTATTATCCATGAAAATCAGCTAACCTTGCAATAGGTATTTTCGTTTGCTTATTCTTACGGTGGTCTAGGCTTGATGAGGGATTGACTTATTCTTCCAGAAGGTAGGTTTCAATGATAAGAGACGTATTCTAACTATCTTATTTCTTGCTTATTTTTTAGGGCGTCAGGTTATTTCTGATAGAATATGCTATGTTATTTGAGTGATTCTAGGTCTTATTAAAAATAGGGTCTGAGGTGTTGATTATTCAGCTCTGCTATGGAACAGTGAGGTTTTTGATGGGAAAGCGAATAGGTTTGGCCTTGATTGGTCTGATGGGTATTTTAACTTGTGTGGTACTTGTTATTCGATGGAATCAGTCGAGTCTTGGGGAAAATCGTGATCAGACGAGCTCCGTCTACATGACGAAGGATCAGCGCAGTGAGGCAGAGAAGGCTACCTCTCCTGGAGCTACAGTGAAAGGAAATGAGTCTGTTTCAACAGCTGACAAGGTTGTCGAAAATCCTCCGATACCAGATGAAGTGGCGGAAAAATTGCTGATTAATCCAGATAAACCTGCGGAAGGTTCACCTGATACCGCTCTTGTATCTGGGACTAAGCACCCTAGCGGTGGGACTAGGCATCTTTTGGAGGTTACCCAGCAGGTTCAAAGGGCCTGGAATACCTGTGCACCGACAGCGGTCAGCATGATGCTATCTTCTAGGGGGATATCGGTGTCCCAGGAACAATTGGCTAGCGAAATGGGAACCGATGAAGACTTTGGGACCCATAATGCTGATGCGATCCGCATTCTCAACAAACACCTCTTCGGCTACGAGACGCCGACAGGTAATCAGGCGGGCTACCGCTTGGCAACGGTGACAGATGCTTCCAGCCAGTCTCAGGACATGAAACTCTTTAAAGAACGCCTGGTGCAAAATATCAAGGACGGCTACCCGATGTACTATACCATTGATAATAGTGTTATGTATCCTGGTAAATCTGGTGAGCATAATTTGATTGGCATAGGCTATGTGGCTACCCCTGATGGAAAGGATGTGTCTCATATTTACTACATCGATCCGTCCTATACGGCCCAGGACCCCACCTATGGCGGCCTGAAAATCGTTACGCCTGAGGAGTTATTAAGAGCCATGGTTCCTTGCGTTGAGCCAAACTATGGTTGGTAAATGATCTAGGTGACCTTATAATCGTTTAGGATTAGGCAGATTGCTGTCTATAGTTGAAAGAATTTTTTAAACAATCAAGGAGGTCACGAGGCCTCCTTTTAGTCTTCATTTTTCGTTTAGAGGTGTTGTCGTGAGTTTCCATTTGTCTTGTAAGATGATATAATAGGCATACTAGGAGGCTAGTATGAAATTAAAAATCGATTGGCGGCAACTCAGACCAGGGATGCGCGTGATCAAATCAGGTTTGGCTGTATTTCTGACACTCTTGCTTTTTAAGGTGTTCGATTGGGAAGGGATGCAGATTGCAGCCTTGTCAGCTGTTTTTAGCCTGAGGGAAGATTTTGATAGCAGTGTGCATTTTGGATTCTCCAGAATCTATGGAAATGCTGTTGGGGGCGCCTATGCCTTTGTCTTCTTTCTCTTGGAAATGGCAGTCGGTGAAAGTTTTTGGCTGACGCTCTTTCTTGTCCCTGTCTTCACCATGTTGACCATTTCAACCAATGTGGCTATGGAAAATAAGGCGGGAGTGATCGGTGGCGTATCGGCCTTTCTCATCATCACTTTATCCGTGCCGTCGGGAAACCGTTTGGTGTACGCTTTAATTCGAGTTGCAGAAACCTTTATCGGCGTTTTTATCGCTGTTTTGATCAATTCCGAATGGAAGAATCTGACAAATCTTTCCAAGAACCTAAGAAAAAAGTAGAAATGTTACATTTTCTAACATGAATACTTGACGAAAATCTTTTTACCGCTTATAATAGACAGAGAGGAGTTAATTGTGAAGGAAAAGGAACTACGTCGTAACCTGTCGGTTTTCCCGATAGGGAGTGTCATGAAACTGACCGATTTGACCGCTAGGCAGATCCGCTACTATGAAGATCAGGGGCTGATTTCCCCTGAACGCAATGAGGGCAATCGTCGCATGTATTCGCTCAATGATATGGACCACCTCTTGGAGATAAAAGACTATCTATCAGAAGGGCTCAATATTGCAGCAATCAAGCGTCGATTGGAAGAACGAGCTGCTAAGAAACGTCAAGCCCTGTCAGACAGTGAAGTGCGACAACTTCTCCAGAAGGAAATCTCCCAACAAAGTCGTTTTACAACCTCGGCCACTCCCTTTGGTGGATTTGGTCGTTAAGCTATTTGAAAAAGGAGCATGTAATGCCAACAGTCACCGCAGCTGACATTCGTCGCGAAATCGAAGAGAAAAATGTGACCTTTCTCCGTTTGATGTTTACGGATATTTTGGGGACTTTAAAGAATGTAGAAATTCCTGCAACACCAGAGCAGATTGAAAAAATCTTGACCAACAAGGTCATGTTTGATGGTTCTTCCATCGAAGGTTTTGTACGTATCAACGAATCGGACATGTACCTGTACCCAGACTTGGACACTTGGACAGTTTTTCCTTGGGGAGATGAAAATGGTAGTGTCGGTGGTTTGATTTGCGATGTTTACACCGCAGAAGGCCATCCTTTCGCTGGAGACCCTCGTGGTAATCTCAAGAAGGCCCTTCGACATATGGAAGACCTGGGCTTTAGCTCTTTCAACCTTGGTCCTGAGCCAGAATTCTTCCTTTTCAAGATGGACAAGGACGGCAATCCGACGCTTGAGGTGAACGATAAAGGGGGCTATTTTGACCTAGCACCGACTGACCTTGCGGACAATACCCGTCGTGAGATTGTTAACGTACTGACCAAGATGGGCTTTGAAGTAGAGGCTTCTCACCATGAGTGTGCTGTTGGTCAGCATGAGATTGACTTTAAGTACGATGATGTCTTGAGCGCTTGTGACAAGATTCAGATTTTTAAACTGGTCGTTAAAACGATCGCTCGGAAGCATGGCTTATATGCTACCTTTATGGCTAAGCCCAAATATGGTATCGCTGGCTCAGGGATGCACTGCAATATGTCCCTTTTTGACCAAGATGGCAACAATGCTTTTTATGATCCTGAAGATCAGCGTGGCATGGATTTATCAAGGACTGCCTATCAGTTTTTAGCTGGGTTGATCAATCACGCTTATGCTTATACAGCGGTGACTAATCCAACGGTCAATTCTTATAAGCGTTTGGTGCCAGGATTTGAGGCCCCTGTTTATGTAGCTTGGGCAGGTAGAAATCGCTCGCCGTTGGTACGCGTGCCTGCTTCACGTGGGCAGAGCACTCGTCTGGAATTGCGGTCTGTTGATCCGACGGCTAATCCGTACTTGGCAATGGCGGTGCTCTTGGAAGTTGGCCTTAACGGCATTGAAAATCAATTAGAAGCTCCTGCTCCTATTGAATCTAATATTTATGCCATGACGGAGGAAGAGCGCAAGGCAGCTGGAATCACTGACTTGCCATCTACCCTTCATAATGCTATTAAAGGTCTCCGTAAGGATGAAGTGGTTAGGGCGGCTCTTGGAGAACACATTTACACTAACTTTGTTGAAGCGAAAAAGATTGAATGGGCCAGCTACGCTACCTATGTTTCTCAGTGGGAGATTGATAACTATCTAGATCTTTATTAATCTATTTAAAAAATGGGCCTCAACGGGTCCATTTTTTACTCTTAAGGAATCAGCAGTTTTCGCTGAAATCAACCACATTCAGTCCAAGATTTCTTCCATTTGTGTTTGTTGGGGAGTTAGGCCAAGATTGCGGTAAAAATCAGTAGCTGTCTGGTTAGCGTTCCAGACGTTGAGGGTGAGGTTGTAACAGTTTTGGGACTTGGCATAGTCTTTGGCAAAGGTATAGAGCTGTTTACCAATCCCTAAGCCACGGGCCTGTTCGGAAACGCAGAGATCTTCAATGAAGCAACTTTTGACAGGTTTTTGGACAGGATGACTGGGAGTGCGAACCTCAAGGAAAAGATGGCCCAAGACATGTCCCTGATCATCTTGATAGACAAAAACGGGCTTGTCGGCTTGGTTTAACAGATCCAATAGCTCCTGCTCAGTAAACTTTGTGCCTTGGCCTTCAAAAAGGTCAGGCCTTGCCTGGTAGTGGACCCTTAAAATCTGATCAAGCAGGTTAAGGATAGCAGAAATGTCGGCTTGTGCCGCTGGACGAATAGGCATAGGAGTCTCCTTATAGGCTGTGTTTGCGTCTGGCAAATTCTACGAATTTAAATTTGTCCAGCTTGTGGCGGCTTTCGGTGTATTGGAATTGTTGGGCGTTGCTCAGATAGACGCGCGAGCGGATCAGTACCAGGAAATCATCCTTGGTCTGCATAAGGTTTTTATCCGTGGCATTGGTCGGCTCCACCGTGATTTCTTTCTGGGCGTAAGAAATGTCCAGATGGAGCTGGTCTTCTAAATAAGCGTAAATTGACTTTTGGGCAATCTCTTCAGTCAACTGAGGCACCAACTCCTCTGCTAGGTAGTCTGTGTCTAAGACGGCAACCTTGTCATCGATACTTCTTGTACGGACAACCTTCCAAGCTTTTGAATGGCGCTCAAACCCTGTCAGCAGAGCTAAGTTGCTGTCGATGGTGATCAACTCCAAGGAAACTACCTGGGTACGGGACTGTAAACCGTGTGTTCTGACCAACTCTTGGTAGGAAGTCAGGCCAGATACAGGGAAATCGACCTGCTCTTGCTTGATGACCAGTGAGCCACGGCCCTGGATCTTTTGGATTAGACCGGTATCGGTCAAGAGGGCCAAGGCCTTACGCACGGTATCTCTGCTGACACCATAGATTTCTTGCAGTTCTTGCTCCGTTGGCAGAAGGCGGTCGGGGGGGTAGACTTCTTTTTTTATCTTCTCTTTTAAATCATTGAAAATTTCTTGATATTTTTTCATAATTCTCTTTCATAAGTAGGTTATTTATCATACAAACAGTTTTATTATACCAAAAATAACTTTTTTTGACATTTTTTAAGCAAAAAGTCTTGCAATCTTTTTCGGAATCGGTTACAATAAAACTATAAAAATTTGTTCGTACAAATTAAAATTAAAAGGGAGGAAGTCATCTTAGGATGACTTGGCAGATTCAAATGGCAAAATTTGAACAAGATGCTAAAGACCTGCTAAAAGCGGTTGGAGGCAAAGAAAATATTGCAGCGGTGTCTCACTGTGCGACACGGATGCGGTTTGTGTTAAATGACGAGAGCATCGCAGATGTAGCAGCGATCGAAGCGATTCCTTCAGTAAAGGGAACCTTCACTAACGCAGGCCAGTTCCAGGCCATTATCGGAAATGACGTCGCTACCTTCTACAATGACTTCGCAGCTGTTTCAGGCGTTGAAGGCGTGTCTAAGGACCAGGTGAAATCAGCAGCCAGCAAGAACCAAAACAAACTGCAGCAGGCGGTGGCTTTCTTGGCGGAGATCTTTACTCCGATCATCCCTGCTATCATCGTGGGTGGTTTGATCCTTGGTTTCCGTAACATCCTAGAAGGCGTTGGGTTTGAATTTTTAGGCCAACAAGTCGTTGACGGTGTGAAGCAGTTCTGGCCAGACGGTTCAGCTAAATACAACACAATCACGATGGTATCACCATTCTGGAATGGGGTAAACCACTTCCTCTGGTTGCCGGGTGAAGCGATTTTCCATTACCTACCCGTTGGAATTACTTGGTCTGTGACGCGTAAGTTAGGAACCAGCCAAATTCTCGGTATCGTTTTGGGGATCTGTTTGGTATCACCTCAGCTGCTTAACGCTTATGCAGTAGGTGGCACTTCGGCTGCTGAAATTGCTGAAAACTGGGTATGGAACTTCGGTGGCTTTACTGTTAACCGTATCGGTTACCAAGCGCAGGTTATCCCAGCCCTCTTGTCTGGTTTGGCCCTAGCCCACTTGGAAATCTTCTGGCGCAAACGTATCCCAGAAGTGATCTCAATGATCTTTGTGCCATTCTTGTCGCTTTTACCAGCTTTGATCTTGGCGCATACAGTCCTTGGCCCGCTAGGTTGGACAATCGGTAAGGGCATTTCAACGGTAGTCTTGGCTGGTTTGACAGGTTCATTCCGTTGGTTGTTTGGGGCTATCTTTGGCACCCTTTACGCACCGCTGGTGATCACTGGTCTGCACCACATGTCAAATGCGATTGATACCCAGTTGATCGCGGATGCTGGTGGCACCATGCTCTGGCCAATGATTGCCCTTTCTAACATTGCGCAGGCTTCTTCTGTATTGGCTTACTACTTCATGAATCGTAAGAGTGAGAAAGAAGCACAATTGTCCATGTCAGCAGCTATTTCTGCCTACCTTGGCGTGACTGAGCCGGCCCTCTTTGGGGTTAACCTCAAGTACGTTTACCCATTTGTTGCAGGCATCATCGGATCTGGTGTGGCAGGTCTCTTGTCAACGACCTTCGGTGTAACAGCAAATGCGATCGGTGTTGGTGGCTTGCCAGGTTTCCTTGCCATCCAAGGTCAGTCAATGGGTATGTTTATCCTCTGTATGGCAGTTGCTATTGTTGTGCCAATTGCTTTGACCTTCACCTTCAAGAAAACAGGTGCTTTTGCGAAAAAAGGTTAAAGGACTAACAGGTGGGGGCTGGGACGATTAAGTGTCCAGTCTCTCCTTTTTTTACGGCGCATTCTACCAAGAGAAGAAACAATGAATGCCTTTAGTTGCAATTATCCGAGCTAGATCAGGTTGTTGGGGTGGTGTTAATAGAGAAGACCAGACTCAGCGAGTGTTTTAGCTAAAAGGAATAAATAGAAATGGAGTAAGAAATGGTAAACGAGAAGCACCGGAAGGTAGTCTATCAGATTTATCCCAAGTCCTTTAAGGACACAACAGGAAATGGTGTGGGGGATCTAAGAGGTATCATAGAAGGGCTGCCTTATCTGGCAGAGCTTGGGATTGATATGATTTGGCTCAATCCCTTTTACCCAAGCCCTCAAAAGGACAATGGTTATGATATTTCCGATTACGTTGCTATTGATCCAATGTTTGGAACTATGGCAGATTTTGAGGAGTTGGTCGCTGTGGCCAAGTCACATGGCATTGGCCTTATGCTGGATATGGTGCTTAACCACTGTTCGACAGAGCATGAATGGTTCCAAAAAGCCTTGGCTGGGGACCCCTATTACCAAGAGTTTTTTATCCTGAGGGATGAACCGACGGATTGGGTATCTAAATTTGGAGGCAATGCTTGGGCACCTTTTGGAGAGACGGGCAAGTATTATCTCCACCTGTTTGACAAGACCCAAGCTGACCTTAATTGGCGTAATCCAAATGTGCGCCAAGCGCTTTATGATGTGGTTAATTTTTGGCGAGAAAAAGGGGTTGAGGGTTTCCGTTTTGATGTGATTAACCTCATCGGAAAGGACGCTGTTTTGGCGGATTGCCCGGAACATGATGGGAAGCCTGCTTACACCGATAGACCGATAACCCATGATTATTTAAGGGAAATGGCAGAGCAGACCTACGGGCAAACCCCCTCCCTGATGACGGTAGGAGAGATGAGCTTTACCACCATTGACCAGTGCATCCTCTACTCAAACCCTGGGCGTCAGGAACTCGACATGGTCTTCAACTTCCATCACCTCAAGGTAGACTACGAAAATGGGCAGAAGTGGACCATCAAGGCCTTTGATTTTGAAGAGTTGAAGACGCTCTTCCACACCTGGGGCGAGGAAATGAGCGATGGCGATGGTTGGAGTGCCCTGTTCTGGAACAATCATGACCAGCCGAGAGCTTTGAATCGCTTTGTGGATGTGGAGAATTTCCATGAAGAAGGGGCTACGATGCTGGCGGCTAGCATTCACCTTTCTCGTGGGACACCTTATATCTACATGGGCGAAGAAATCGGCATGCTAGACCCTGATTTTGACAGCATGGCAGACTATGTCGATGTGGAAAGTTTGAACAACTATGAGCTTTTACTGGAGCAGGGGCACAGCCCAGAGCAGGCCTTCAAGATTATCCAGACCAAGTCTCGGGACAATTCACGGACCCCCATGCAGTGGGATGGGACGGAAAATGCAGGCTTTAGCACTGGGAAGTCTTGGTTGAAAGCTGGTAAATCCTATCCAAGAATCAATGTCGCGGAAGCTAAGACTGGCAAGGTTTTCCCTTTCTATCAAGACTTGATTCGCCTGCGTAAGGAGATGCCGCTCGTTGCGGAAGGAACTTATCGGGCGGCCTATCAGGATCACCCAGAGGTCTATGCTTTTGAGCGTCATTACCAAGGGCAATCCCTGTTGGTGCTCAATAATTTCTACGGCAAGAAGATCCAGCTTGACCTGGGAGATTTTGCGACTGGAGAGGTCCTCCTGTCCAACTACCCTGTGACAGCCCTTGACCGGACCATTAGCTTGGAGCCTTATCAGACTTTGGCTATTTTAAAAGATTAAACGAAAAGAACCTAGTACCTTCAGTCATAAGACGAGGAACTAGGTTCTTTTTTGGCCGTTGTGCTACAGCGTCTGGAGTCTAGCCTAGACCTTTTCGACGTATAATTTTTGAGCGATGGGAATGGTCAGCTGAAGTGTGGTAGATTCAGTTGCTAGGCTATAAGTGCCTGCGTAGACATCGATGGCTAGGAGTTCCAAGCGATCTCCGACCTTGACCTGGTGCTGTTCTAGATAGAGCAGAAGCTGGTAATCATCTTGGACGCGGACAAGCTGGTAGGCACCGGGTTGGTCGATGGTATCCAGCGTTTGTTGGTGGCTTTCAACAAGGAATTGACCTTGAGCTGGAATGGTTCCACCATGGGGGCAGGTCTTAGGGTAATCCAAGAGTTTTTCGAGCCGCTCGATGAAAAGGGTAGATACGGTATGCTCTAGAATTTCTGCTTCCTCGTGGACCTGTTCGATGGTGTAACCCAGTTGTTCCAGTAGAAAAACTTCAATTAGACGGTGCTTTCGATACAGAGTAGCAACCAAAAATAATCCTGTTTCTGTCAGGAGATAGCCGCGTTGAGAATCCTTGTTAATCAGGTTTTCCGCGACTAATTTTTTGAGCATTTCCGTCACAGCGGGTGCAGAGACTTCCATGAGTTCTGCGATTTTCTTATTAGAAATTTTCTGGGAAGTCAGGCTTAATTCATAAAGGCATTTGAGATAATCTTCTTTATTAGGGGTCATGGCAAATTCTCCTTTGTCTATTATTTAATTATAGCAAATTTTTTAAAAATACTTGACTAATAAGTTTTTTTAATTTATATTATTTATTGAGTTAATCGAGATTAACTTTAAAAATAATAACTATTAAGGAGATTGCTATGTTTAAGAAATTAGCAGGACTTGTTGCATTACTGGCCTTGTCAGTCACTCTGTTTGCTTGTGGAAAGGCAAGTGAGTCTAAGGAGACTTCTGGGGATAAACCTACCGTAACGGTAACGACATCATTTTTACAGGATATGGTCAAGCAGTTGGCGGGGGACAAGGTTAACACAGAATTAATCATCCCAGCTGGTGAAGATCCTCACCTCTATACGGCGAAATCCAGTGACTTGGATAAACTCAAAAAAGCAGATTTAGTCCTATACCATGGTTTGCACTTTGAAGGGAAGATGGTCGAAGCTCTGGAACAAACTGGGGTGGCGGTCACCAAGAATTTTTCTAAAGAAGACTTGAACACCATGGATGAAGATGGCGAGATTATTACGGATCCCCATTTTTGGTTTAACATCAAGCTTTACCAACAAGCTGTTCAAGTAGCTTCTGAGGAGTTGCAAAAGCTTTTACCAGATGCAGCTGATGCCATCAAGGCCAACGAAACAGACTATCTAGCACAATTGGATGAATTGGACGCATGGAATCAGCAAGAGTTGTCCAAGATTGCTAAGGAGAGCCGTTATTTGATCACGCCTCACGATGCCTTTAATTATTTTGCATCCAGCTATGACTTTGAGATTGCGGCACCGCAAGGGGTCAGCACAGACTCAGAGGTGGCCAATAGCGACATGATGAAGACCGTTGATTTGATTGTAAACCATAAGGTCAAGGCTATTTTTACAGAAAGCACCACCAATCCTGAGCGGATGGAAAAATTAAAAGAAGCCGTAGAAGCCAAAGGTGGCAAGGTTGAGGTTGTAACAGGCGAAGGCAAGGAACTGTTCTCAGATTCATTGGCCCCTCTTGGAGAGGACGGCGATAACTTTATCGACATGTACAAGCACAATGTTTCCTTGATTGTGAAACATTTGCAATAAGCTTAAGGAGAGAAGATGGAAACAATGGCGCTCGCTGTAAAAGACTTAAATGTTAGCTACGGGGCAATTACTGCTCTGGACAATATTACGTTAGAGATTCCTGCGGGCAGCCGTTGTGCCATTGTCGGTCCAAATGGTGCGGGGAAATCCAGCCTTTTTAAGGCGGTTCTAGGCCTTGAAAAGAGTCAGGGAAGCGTTTCTTTGTTGGGACGGGATCGTGATTTAGAAAGCTTGATTGAACAGTCGGTGGCTTATGTGCCACAAGCCAATGCAGTTAACTGGCAGTTTCCTGCCAGGGTCTACGATATTGTCATGATGGGACGCTTTGCTAAAATGAAGGGTTGGTTTAAAAAACCGAGCCCTAGAGACAAGGCAGTCGTTGAGCAAGCCTTGGAAACAATGGCCTTGTTAGACTTGCAAGATCGTCAGATAGACCAACTTTCGGGCGGTCAGAGGCAACGGGTCTTTATCGCCCGTGCACTGGCTCAAGAGGCAGAGCTCTACTTGATGGACGAACCCTTGGCGGGAGTGGATGTTAAGACAGAGAATATTATCATGGACACCTTGAGGCAGTTTCAGACCCAAGGAAAAACGTCCATCGTCGTCCATCATGACCTGCACACCTTGGAAAGGTATTTTGACTACTTGGTCTGGATCAATAAGCTGATCGTGGCGGCAGGCCCTATGAGCGACGTGCTGACCAAAGAAAACTACCAGATAACCTATCATACGAGTCAGTTGACGCCCTGGTTGGGCCAGTAAGGAGGGTGGAGATGTTCGAACTCCTTAGAGATTATAGTTTTTTGACGGTCGCCTTTGGGAGCTTTATTTTGGCTGTGGCCTCTAGTTTGGTAGGGACTCTAACGGTTTTGACCAAGCAGAGTCTAATCGGGGATATGTTGGGACATGCCGCCTATCCTGGGATTGTCTTTGCCTTTATGATATTTCAGACTAAAGCACCCATGCTATTGATGGTCGGTGCTATGGTTTCAGGCTATTTGTCCTATTATTTGGTTTACTGGCTGGCTAAGCACCGTAGGCAAAGTTTGACCAATAGTCTGGCCTTGGTATCCTCTTCCTTTTTCGGTCTGGGGATGGTCCTTAAGCAATTTGTCCAAGGGAATGCTTATTTCGCCAACAGTGCTCAGGCTGGTTTGCAAACCTACTTGTTTGGGCAGGCGGCCTTTATCAAACGAGCGGATGTGTATCTGATTTTGGGCGTTTCACTGGTTTGTCTGCTTGTCTATGGGCTTTATTACCAGCGGTTTTGCCTTTACTTATTTGATCCGGTGTTTGCGCAACTATCAGGTATTTCTTCAAAGTGCCTAGAACACTTGACGCGACTGATGATGATTGCCCTGATTGCTGTCGGTCTTAAGGTGGTTGGTGCTGTGCTGATGAGTGCTTTTTTGATTGCTCCAGCCAGCATTGGCCTTCTTTGGGGAAAGACCTACCCCAAGGCTTTGGGGATTTCAGCGTTGTTGGCGGGTGTTTCAGCCTTGATGGGAAGCATAGTTAGTTCCCTGATTCCTGGCTTGTCCACGGGTCCGAGCATCATTGTCATCATGGCGCTCCTGGCCTTACTCAAGTGGTGCTGGGAGGTTTTGAAGGGAGGACTTGGAAATGCTTGAAGTGCTAGCAATTTTGATTGGAGTCGCTCTCTCGATCAGTCTTTTGGGGAATCTTTTGGTCTTGAAAAATCAAGCCATGTTGGCGGATGCCTTGTCGCATTCGGTCTTGCTGGGAATCGTCCTCGGATTTTTCATGAGCCAGAGCTTGGATTCGCCCCTCTTGGTTCTTGGTGCAGCGGTTTTCGGCATCTTGACGGTTCTGTTGATTGAGACCATTCAGTCGAAGCGTTTGGCTCAGGATGCTGCGACGGGTCTGATCTTTTCGACTTTTTTCGCCTTAGGTGTTTTATTGATTTCCCTGTTTGCTCGTAACGTTCATCTTGATTTGGATATGATTTTGATGGGAGAAGTGCTTTTTGCTCCCTTTTACAGGATGACATTTTTGGGAATTTCTGTGCCTGTCGCCTTGGTTAAGACCCTTTTGGCCTTAGTGGTTAATTTGCTCTTTGTCACGGTCTTCTATAGCCCTTTGAAACTGCTCTTGTTTGATCCTAGTCAGGCACGGTTGCAAGGGGTCAGGGTGCGTTTTTTGCAAGGGCTGACTCTGGTTTTGGTGTCCTTGACGACAGTTGTCTCCTTTGATGCGGTCGGCTCAATTACTGTTATTGCCTTCATGGTTGCTCCAGGGATGACTGCCCTGATTTGGGTCAAACGTTTTTATCAGTTATTGCTTTTGAGTGCAGTGATTGCGACCTTGAATGCCGTTCTGGGTTATGGGATTGCTTTAGCGCTAGATTTAACAGTAGCAGGGACCTGTGCCGTCGTGAGTTTGCTGGTTTTTGTAGGGTGTTTGATGACCACAAGCATCGATGATCAGAACATATAATTGGTCAGGCTATAAAAACGGGAAAGAGCCTAAACTATTTAAGGGTAAGAAAAAATTGGTTATTCTGATTTTATCTTTGACGACACTTGGCAGACTAGGAGATGGTGGAGTAAGAGAGGAGCTAGCCTCAGCAGACTATTATGACCTTGCTTGGTGTTTCTCTGGCTAGAATCTTACACAAACTAAAGAAAAAGTAAGACTAAGGAGCGTGAGTCGGCGTCAGAGCGGCTTCCTCCTTTTTCACATGCTTTTTCATCAAGCTTTTGTTAAAATAGAACTAATACGATTGATAGAAATGAGGAATTATATGGTACGTTTACAGGATGATTTTTACGCAGCGGTCAATGGCGACTGGGAGCAGACGGCTGTTATCCCAGATGACAAGCCAACGACTGGCGGTTTCATGGATCTTCACGACGAGATTGAAGCTTTGATGCTTGAGACGACAGACAAATGGTTGGCTGGTCAGGACTTGCCAGAAGATGCTATTTTGCAGAACTTTGTCAAGTTTCATCGGAAGGTGGCGGACTTTGACCAGCGAGAAGCTGACGGCGTAACACCGGTTCTTCCTTTGATTGAAGAGTACAAGAGTTTATCTTTTACCGATTTTACAAGTCGTTTGGCTGAGTATGAGTTGGCTGGAAAACCCAATGCTCTTCCTTTTGGGATTTCCCCTGACTTCATGGATGCCCAGACCAATATCCTTTGGGCTTACGCACCGTCAACAATCTTGCCAGATACCAGTTATTACGCTGAGGACCATCCCCAAAAAGAGGAACTCTTGGCCAAATGGCGCGAAAGCCAAGAGGCGCTGTTACCCCTCTTTGGCTTCTCGACAGAGGAAATAGCCGATTTGTTGGACAAGCTATTAGGGCTTGATGCCAAAATCGCCCAGTATGTCCTGTCGAGCGAAGAAAGCTCAGAGTATGTCAAGCTCTACCATCCCTATGCTTGGGAAGCGTTCAAGGCGTTGGTACCAGAGTTGCCTTTAGAAACCTTCTTCACTACCATCTTAGGTCAAGTACCTGACAAGATTATTGTGCCAGAAGAACGTTTCTGGACAGGATTTGCGGCAGAATTTTTCTCTGAGAAAAACTGGGCATACCTCAAAGCGGCGCTGGTTTATGGTGCGGCAACTGCCTATACCTCTTACCTGACAGATGAGATTCGTGTCCTGGCTGGTGCTTATGGGCGTGTCCTGTCTGGGACGCCTCAGGCCATGGACAAGAAAAAGGCTGCAACCTATTTAGCGCAAGGGCCATACAGCCAGGCCTTGGGGCTATGGTATGCCAAAGAGCGTTTTTCACCAGAAGCCAAGGCAGATGTGGAAGAAAAAGTAGCGACCATGATTACGGTTTATAAGGAACGCCTCGCTAAAAATGACTGGCTCAATCCAGCGACACGAGATAAGGCTATTGTCAAGCTAGATGCCATCGTCCCTCACATCGGCTATCCCGAAAAATTGCCAGAAACCTACGCCAAGAAAGTGATTGATGAGAGCAAGTCTCTGATTGAGAATGCCAATGCCTTGGCTAAACTATCCATCGCGCATTCGTGGAGCAAGTGGAACAAACCAGTGGATAAATCAGAATGGCACATGCCAGCCCATATGGTCAATGCCTACTACGATCCTCAGCAGAACCAGATCGTCTTTCCAGCGGCTATTTTGCAGGCGCCATTTTATAGCTTGGAACAGTCATCGTCGGCTAACTATGGTGGGATAGGGGCTGTGATTGCTCACGAAATCTCTCACGCCTTTGACACCAACGGGGCCAGCTTTGACGAGCATGGTAGTCTCAACAACTGGTGGCTGGAAGAAGACTATGAGGCCTTCAAGGAGCGGACAGACAAGGTAGTGTCTCAGTTTGATGGCATTGATTTTGCTGGTGGCAAGGTCAATGGTAAATTGACAGTCTCTGAAAATGTTGCTGACTTAGGTGGCTTGGCTTGTGCTTTGGAGGCCGCCAAGAAGGAAGCCGATTTTTCAGCAAAAGAGTACTTTACGAATTTTGCACGCATCTGGCGAATGAAGGCACGGGAAGAATACCTCAAACTTCTTATCTCTGTGGATGTCCATGCACCAGGCAAGCTCCGTACCAATGTACAGCTGCCAAACTTTGATGACTTTATCGAGACCTTCGGTGTAACAGAGGGAGATGCCATGTGGCGTGATCAGGCGGATCGTCTGGAGATTTGGTAAGCTAGGAGCGTTGATTCTTAGTACAGATACCCAACTATCGTTAGGTTTTTATCCGTTGATGCCATCAAGAATTTGGTTCTAGTTGTCGTTTCACGACCCTTTTGTTCCAATGCGTCTGCTGAACCGTTTCAGGTCGGAGTCTTAAACATAAGAAGGCAAAGACGGCCTTGTTTACTGGTCAGAGTTCTGTCCTGCCTTCAAGGCTGATAAAAAGACCTGTTCTCAGAAGGAGAGAGCAGGCTTTTTTCTGATGTGTAATCTAGCGGAGGCTATCTAGGTCAGGTTTTTTAGAGAGTTATGGTATACTAAGCCTATGAATGCTTATGGGTTAGTATTGCTTAGCCTGCTCGTTTTTGTGGTGGTGGTAGGTCTAATCATTAAAACAATGAGACGTCGCTTTGGGCGAGGCTTCTTGGTCTTGCCATTGGATGGGTATTGGCAGGCGACCTATCAAGGAGAGTTGACGATTTTTGAGAAGGCCTTTTGGCGCAATCAGCTTCTGGGACATGTCAGGGAGTTGCAAGCTATTGGTTGGAGTAACGGAGCGATTGCAGTAGTTTATCTTGAGGGGCTTAATGTTCCAGAAGATGGGGAAACACAGGAGGTTTATTTAGAACAACGCTTATTGTCTGCTAAATCTTTTGGTGGCCAACTCTTTCAGGACATGTGGCGCTTCAGCCACCCTTACCAAGCTCCGAAAGAAGCTCAATCCTTGTTGCAAATTGCTTTGAGTACTTTAGATATGCCAGAGGAATTATCTGGAGATCCTGAGGAGACGAAGCAATTGCTGACTCGGTTTTCTCCTGATTTAGAACCGGCGAGCCCTTTTTGGCAGGTGGTTGCCAGAACGGTCCAAGTTGCTTTTCCGGGTGAGAACATGGTGAAAAAGGGAAGGTTAGCCCATCAGGTGCACCAGCTGCGGTATCTCATCTCTAGTCAACAGGCTCAGTGGGTCAGAGAGCATTATAGGACATCTTTCCAGACAGACTTGGGAGCGTTGATCGCTTATATTCGAGATTTGGCTGAGCGCAATGGGCGATTAGAACAACTAGGGGTGGATAATTATAAGGCCTATTTTGATTTTGAACTGACAGAATCTGCCCGGCTCCATCAAAAAATAGCTATCAAAAAGGCGAAAAATGGGCAGGTCAAGCCTGTTCAGACAGATGGCTCGCCAGTTAATTTGAAAATTTTACTGCGCTTTCACACGGAATTTATCTTGGATGAAGTAGGTCACTTTCTGAACGAACTGGATGCGGAACAAATGAGCGAGGCAGGAGTTGTCAATGGGGCTAGCTTTAATTACGCTAACCGTAATAATAAACGCCATAAGCAACTGGATATTTTACCAGTCAAGGTTCATGATCCGGTTTTTCGAAAGAATCAGTTGCGGGCCTTTAAAGCGCCTAATCTTTCCCGAAAATCTCAGGACAAGCAGTGGTACCTTTCCTACTTTAATCCTGAAGGTCTCTTTTCGCATCAAGGAAAATCAGCCTTCCGGCGTGTCCAGCAACGGCAAAAGGAGTTTGAGAGAATGTTACGCAAACCACCATCTGAAACTTGAAAAATTGCGGCGATTTAAAAAAGGAAGTGTTCTTTTATAAATGATAAATTGCAAGAATAAGTGCAACACTTATCACAATTCGTTCAATAGTGCTTCAAAAGCTGTTCTTTAAGCAAACATTTTCGTGGTCGGTGGTTGATATTAGACAAGGCCGTATCCAACTCCTCGTCAGGGATAGCAGCTAAATCGGTCTTCTTTGGAAAATATCCCCCAATAAGCCATTGGTGTTTTCATTGCGTCCTCTTTGCCAAGAGGAATAGACATCCGCAAAGTAAAAGGGAATCCCCTTGTCCTCACCCTCAGGATAACAGGCGAATTCCTTTCCCCTGTCTGAAGTGAAGGTCTGAAAGGCTTTTTTAGGAAACAGGCTCAAAAGTTGTTCAATAGCTAAAAACATGGATTTAGCTGTCCTATCTGGTATCTTGAAAGCTAGGTAAAAATGCATTTTTCTCTCCACAAAGGTCGCTAAGCAACCCTTACTTTGACCTCTGCCTGACACCACCGTATCAAGTTCCCAGTGGCCAAAGGTTTCAACCCTAATTCCAAATAAGTTTCTATTTTAATTCTCTCTTTTATGGTAAGATGGGAGTAGCTCATAGATTTCCTCGTGTTCTGGTGGTGTGGTCACTGATAGTTTGCACGATAGAATCGTGACTATTTTTTTGCATTATATTTTACAATTTATCTTAAAAAAGTAATGCCATGTTTTTTGAGAGCTTTCTATACAGCGTTAATGGCACAAGAAGTTGCTCGGCGATTTCGCGTAGGTAGACGTCTGGATGTTCTTCAACGTAGACAAAAAGGTCGTCTTTAGTAAGTTTTTTGGGGATGATTGTCTAGGACTTTCCTCCAGATGGCCTTTAGTCTCTAACATCACTTCTCATTTTTTCAGAGTTGTGGAGCTAATGTTGAAAACATGGCAAGCTTCTGCTTTGGTGTGGTCTTCATTGACAAAGTCTAAAGCACGTTGGCTAAAACCCTAGCTATAGGTCATAAAGATGGGATAACCCATTTTTGAGGTGGAAGAACTATAATGTTCGAAAAAATAAAGAAAATTCATTAAATTTATAATAGATCTTGTAATTTGGTTTGTGTTTGCAATAGTTTTTTTAACATGTAAGCGCTTGATTAAAGGAGAGAAAAGTACTACAATGTAGATGAGGACAGACTAAGTTTTCTTAGCCTATCTCTTCATTTCTTAGGAGGATGATTATAAAGAAAAGAATTACAACTGCCCTTATGAGTGTCACTGTTTTTTCTTGCGTTATTGGAACAGCAGTTCCAGTACTTGCAGCCTCTGGTCATTGGACATCAGTTATTCAGTGGGATGCAAATGGTATTTCTGAAACAGGTACTGTAAACCGTTCAGGCTCAACGACCTTTACTTTAAAAGTAATGCGGGCAAATGGGGATACTATTGGTAGCAAGACGGTTCGTATAGGAAAAAATAAGAGTGATGTTCACATATGTTGGAGGCAACCAGCATTGGATAGATATGGAGAAGTGATCACTTCTAGTCCAGTTCATGACCCTTGGTTTAATAGCTAAAACATTAATATGATTTATTAGCTTGTTTAAATAGAAAACTTAGTCTGTTTTATAGTTATAGCGATCTTTAAGGGGGATTCTATGATAAACCTTAGTAATATCAATAAAAAGTACGGTAAGAGAGAAATTTTTCATCAATTAGACTTTACCATAGAACAATCCGGTTTGATTTATACGGTCATTGGTGCGAGCGGTTCAGGCAAGACAACGCTTTTAAATATTATTTTTGGCTTAGATTTTGATTATGAGGGCGACTATTTTTTATTTGAACGAAATGTCCGAGAGTTAAAGCAAAAAGACTGGCAAACCATAAGAAATAGGGATTTACAGCTAGTTTTTCAAGATTACAAACTCACGGAGGGTTTGAGTGTTCTTGATAATTTAAAAAATGCAGGCGATTTTGATGATGCGGCTATAACAGAAGTATTAAAAAAATTAGATATTTTAGAATTCGCTGATCAGCGCGTAGCAGAATTAAGTGGTGGGCAAAAGCAACGTGTTGCGATTGCGCGAGCGATGCTGTTTAAACCTAAGATATTACTGTTAGATGAACCAACCAGTGGCTTGGATACTGAGACGACAGAAAAATTGCTGGAATATCTAACAGCGATAAAACATACAGGGGTTACGGTTTTGATTATTAGTCATGATCGCCTGATTATTGACTACTCGGACATTGTCTTAGAGATTAAAGAAAAAAATTTAAAGGTTCGCCGTGAGGTGGGAAAAACTGAGCCGGAAATTGCTCTTTTCCACCAGCCTACAGAGATCCAGTCTACAGAGATAAAAAAGAAAAAGTTGGGGCGCTATATTTTATCAGCCTTGCGAGCTAATAAGTTTGAATTGTTATTGCTTGCTGTCCCGATAATGCTTATTTTTTCTTTGTTTATTTTAGGCTTTTCTTTTTATTACAGTACAGTCGTTGGTACTTACAATCGCATGTTTTCAGGTGTCTCTGATAGGCTCATCATGATTGATACGCAAGAGCTTAAAAATGATGTCACAGTCCAAAATCGTGAGAACAATATTTCTTCGAGTTTAGATGGCCAGCGGATTTATTTTTCTCAGGCAGATTATGAACAGGTACGCCAAATTAAAGGTGTTGAAGATGTCGCTTTAACCTTAGGGCGTCAAATGGCACTGTCGGATAAAGACGGCTATGAAATTGATTTGACTTATGAAGTAGAAGAGTTGCCAGACTTTTTAAAAAAGGATATTGGCTTTTTAAACCAAGATACTAAGTTGACTTTTAAATTTTTAGGATTGAGTAGTCCGAAAGCTTTTGCTAAAGATTACAATACCCAAAATATCACTTTACTTACGGGAGAATTTCCACAAAATCAAAGTTTAGAAGTCGTTTTACCTGATATTTTTGCGCAGATTTACTTTGGAAGTGATGATTTTGATCAGTTTATAGGGCATTCGGTCAATTTACCTACATTTAAATATGGAGAATCTACGAATTCGGTTGAGAGAAGCTACCAAGTGTCGGGGATTTATCGAACTAACTATCAAGATACACTTCAACCAACTTACGCTATCTATTTGGGATGGGATGGCCAAGGGATTTTGGATGAAGAGACAGATATTGCACAAATGTATGAAGAGGATAAAATCGCATTTATTGGTTCGTCAAAAGAAAATGCAGTCTATCTCTCAAATATATTTGATACGCTTGATAGCTATAAAACAGCTGTTGGATTGGGCTACACGACCCTACTTGTTAAAGCGCAATCGCCGAAAGATGTTGAGACGATTTCTCAAAATTTAGACCAACTCTTTCCAAAATATCGACTGACCAGTCAGTTGAGTTGGAAAACAGGGGAGTATGCTAAGATTTATCAGTATGAGACCAAAAAAATGCTGAGCATTGCATGTATTATCTCACTCACTTTAGGTTTAGTAATTACTTTTTTGAACAAAGGTTATTTTAGAAAAAGAAATCGGGAACTGGCTGTTTTGTATAGCCTAGGGTATAGTAGGGGACAACTTGCTTGGCTGATTTTATGTGAAAATCTTATTGTCTTTCTTACTTGTCTAGGTTTAGCTTACGGTTTAGATAAACTCATTTACAAATTTTATCTACGGCAGATACCCTATTTTTCAGGTTTGAGTGTGATGTTTACCCTTCAAGTGGTACGATTAGTCACCATGCTTATCCTATTGATCACTTTAATTTCTGTTATTTGGAATATGCGAGGTGTGAAATTAGGGAATTTAAAAAAATCTTTGAATAGCATTTGATTGTAAGAGGCTCATTGTTAACTGTAGTGGGTTGACTTATAATTAAGCACGAGAGAGAATCAGGTAGGTTCTCTCTTTTCTACCATTGGTCAAGGTTTCAACCCTAATTCCAAATAAGTCTCTATCTTTAGTTGCTCTTTTATGGTAAGATGGGAGTAGCTCATAGTTTTCCTCATGTTCTGGCGGTGTGGTTACTGATAGTTTGTACGATAGAATCGTGAGTTTTTTGTTGCATTATATTTTACAATTTATCAATAGAAAAATACTATTGGCCGATTCGTTGAAGAAAAATAGAAACAAATGCTCTGTGCAATGATCAAACGAAGAGGGCTTAAGGATAATTTCCACCTGTCGCTTTTACTCGAAATCTGCTATAATAAAACCATGACAAGAATTTTAGACAGTGAATTGATGGGGGATGAAGCGGTCGTTGAACGGACCCTTCGGCCTCAATATTTAAGAGAATATATCGGTCAGGACAAGGTCAAGGACCAGTTAAAGGTCTTTATTGAGGCGGCTAAAGGACGCGACGAGGCTTTGGACCATACCCTCTTGTTTGGCCCTCCCGGGCTAGGGAAGACGACCATGGCCTTTGTTATTGCTAATGAACTCGGTGTGAACCTTAAGCAGACCTCGGGACCTGTCATTGAGAAGGCAGGTGACTTGGTCGCTATTTTAAATGACCTTGAGCCAGGGGATGTGCTGTTTATTGATGAGATCCATCGGCTGCCGATGACCGTTGAAGAGGTTCTCTATAGTGCCATGGAAGATTTTTATGTGGATATTATGATCGGAAGTGGCGAGACCAGCCGCAGTGTTCATCTGGAGTTGCCTCCTTTTACCTTGATTGGAGCGACGACTCGGGCGGGGATGTTATCCAACCCTTTGCGGGCTCGTTTTGGCATTACAGGTCATATGGAATATTATGCTCAGGCAGATCTGACAGAAATTGTGGAGCGGACGGCGGATATTTTTGAAATGGCTATTACCCACGGAGCGGCTGCCCAGCTAGCCAAGCGGAGCCGTGGGACCCCGCGGATTGCCAATCGGCTTTTGAAGCGGGTGCGGGATTTCGCCCAGATTATGGGGGATGGCCAGATTGATGAGGTCATCACGGACAAGGCCTTGACCATGCTGGACGTGGATAGCGAAGGCCTTGATTATGTTGACCAAAAGATTCTGCGGACCATGATCGAGATGTACAAGGGAGGTCCGGTAGGCCTTGGGACACTGGCGGTCAATATCGCCGAGGAACAAGAGACGGTCGAAGACATGTATGAGCCTTATCTGATTCAGCAAGGCTTTATCATGCGGACGCGTACAGGTCGTGTAGCAACCGCAAAGGCTTACGAGCATTTGGGCTATTCTCAAGAATAACCGATGCCTCAAGACCATTCGAACTTATTTTACCAGTCAGTCGATTGGGGCTAGAGTTTTATTTTTTAGAAGATCAAGGACTGATGAGCGGTTTATGCTGTTAAAAATTACGAAATAAAAGGAGACAATATGACAAAGGCTTTACCCAAACGTCAAGCGGTCCCTGTAGAAGAGACCTGGGATACTAGCTTGATTTATGCGACTTTAGAAGATTATAAGGAGGCGCTTGCCAACTTTGACGGGGCAACAGCTGCTTTTGAGGAGACTTACAAGGACCAGCTGCATCGGATGGACCGGGTTCTGGATGCTCTGCCGGTTTATGAGGCCTTGATTAGGGAGTCGTCGTCCTTGTCCTATTATGCCTTTCTTAATCTGGATGTGGACAAGCTCAATGAAGCGCGGGCGGAAGAAGCCAATCTCTTTTCTCAGGTTTACGAGAAGGCCTACCCTCGCCTGGCCTTTTTAGAGACCGAACTCATGTCCTTAGACGAGTCCTATCTGGATGAGTTGGCACAGGGCCGTCCGATTTACCGCCCCTTCTTAGAAGAATTGAAGCGCCAGAAAAAGCACCAGCTGTCAACAGAGCAAGAGGAATTATTGAGCCAGTTGCGCCCGGTTTTTGGTCACCCAAGTACTATTTATAGCGCAGCTAAGTTCGAGGACATGGTCTTCGACGACTTTGAAGTCAATGGCAAGACCTACGCTAACTCCTATGTTTTGTTTGAAAACGACTATGAATTTAGCCATGACACCGGTATTCGTCGTGCAGCAGCAGACTCCTTTTACAATACCCTACGCCGTTACAAGAATGTTACAGCCCAAGCCTACCTTTCAAAGATTAAGAATGAGCAGTTAGAGGCTCGTTTGCGGGGCTTTGATTCGACCATTGACTACCTCTTGCACCGGCAAAATGTTTCAAGAGATCTGATGGACCGTCAGATCGATGTGATCATGTCGGACCTGGCTCCTCATATGCGTCGTTTTGTCAAGTTGGTAGCTGACCAGCATGGCCTGGACAAGATTACCAGCGCGGATTTGAAGCTGGGTCTGGATTCGTCCTACAATGTACGGATTACGCCAGAAGAATCTCGCCAGCTGCTCAAGGATTCGCTGGCCGTTTTAGGCGAGGAATACGGTCAGATGATCGATCGCGCCTTTGATGAACGTTGGATTGATTTTGCGCAAAATGAGGGCAAATCGACAGGGGGCTACTGTGCGACCTTGTATCAGGGACCGTCCTATATCTTGCTGTCTTGGACTGGTTTGATGAATGAAGTGCTAGTGCTTGCTCATGAATTGGGCCATGCTGGGCATTTCCAGTTGGCCAGCAAGCAATCGATCTTAAACTATGATCCATCCCTCTACTTTATTGAAGCTCCGTCAACGGCCAATGAAGTTTTGACCTGCAACCAATTGCTGAAAAATAACCCTGATCCAGCCTTTCAAGCCTACTTGATTAGCGAGTTAATCAGCCGGACCTATTTCCACAACATGGTCACCCATCTCCTGGAAGCTGCTTTCCAACGGGAAGTCTATACCCGTCTGGATAATAATGAGTTCCTAAACGGTGATAAACTTTGCCAGATTAAGCGTCAGGTCATCCAAGAGTTCTGGGGGGATGATTTTGAGATTACAGAAGATGCTGGTTTGATTTGGATGCGTCAGCCACATTACTACAGCGGTCTCTACCCTTATACCTATTCGGCTGGCCTGACCATCGGTACCGTTATGGCGCAGCAATTGGAAAAAGAGCCAGAAACGACGGTTGCCAAGTGGTTGGAAACCTTAGAGTTGGGAGCCAGCTTATCGGCTCAGGACCTTGCCCTTCATGCAGGTGTTGACGTGACAACCGATGAGCCCCTGCGTCAGACTATTGCCTATGTGGGTAGTTTGGTAGACCGCTTGGAAGAACTTCTGGCCTGAGGTTTGAAAAAACAGAAAACTATGGTATACTAGCAGAAGAAAAAATGATGGAGGTAAGGATATGAACGGAAGTTCGTTTTTAATCATGGGGATTGTCATGGTCGGGATGATGTTTTTGACCATGCGCACCCAGAAAAAACAACAACAAGCTCGTCTGGATATGATTAACAGCATGAAGCCAGGAGATAAGGTGGTGACCATCGGAGGCCTTTACGGTGTCGTGGACAGTATTGACACAGATGTTAATACAGTAACGCTCGATATCGATGGCATTTACCTGACCTTTGAGCGTGCTGCGATTCGGACAGTGGTCGCTGCTGGAACCCCAGAAGTTGCACCAACCGTTAAACCAGAGGACCTATCACCAGCTGACCCTGTTGATCCAGTCGTGTCTGATTCAGTTATTGAGGAATAAGATTTCCTGATTAAATAAAAAGACAAAAGCATGGCAAAATCCCTTGAGATAGGCGCTGTGCTTTTTCTTTATCCAATTTTATGGTATAATGAAGTGCTATATTATACAATATTTTAGGATAGATGAGATGTTTAAATTTCGATTGGGCCGCAAGGCGACAGTAGAGGCAACCCGGGTGGTTCCTAAGCACATCGGGATCATTATGGATGGTAATGGACGGTGGGCTAAGAAGCGGATGCAACCTCGAATCATGGGGCATAAGGCTGGTATGGAAGCCCTGCACAAGGTGACCAAGGTTGCCAGTGACATGGGCGTTCAAGTGTTGACTGTCTATGCCTTCTCAACAGAGAACTGGTCTCGTCCAGAATCCGAGGTCAAGTTTATCATGAACCTTCCTGTTGATTTTTACGAGAATTATGTGCCGGAGCTCCATAAGCACAATGTCAAGATTCAAATGATTGGGGAGACGGATCGTTTACCGGCTGGAACCCTTGATGCTCTTAAGAGAGCGGAACACTTGACCAAGCTCAATACAGGTCTCATTCTCAATTTTGCCCTCAACTATGGTGGAAGGGCTGAGCTTGTGCAAGCCATCAAGGTGATTTCTCAGGACGTTTTGGATGCCAAGTACAATCCTGGGGACATTGATGAGGCTCTGGTTTCAGATTATTTACAGACCCACTCCTTGCCTAGTAGCCTTCGGGATCCTGATTTGATTATTAGGACCAGTGGGGAGTTGCGGCTCAGTAATTTCTTGCCTTGGCAGGCGGCTTATAGCGAATTGTATTTTACAGATGTGTTATGGCCAGACTTTGACGAAGAAGCTTTTCAGGCAGCGATTGAAGCCTATAGTAAGCGCCAGCGCAGGTTTGGTGGCATTTGATAAAAGGAGATATGAAAATGACGGATTTGCAAAAGAGGATAATTTTTGGCGCCATAGCTCTAGGACTTTTTGTCCCCCTTATGTGGATCGGCGGCGTGGTGGCGCAACTAGTTGTTGGGATCTTAGCCATGTTAGCCGTATCTGAGTTATTACGGATGCGCCGGATTTCTCCGACTTCTGTGGAAGGTGTTTTATCCTTGTTAGGGGTCTTGGTTTTGACTCTCCCTCTTCAGAACTACCTTACCTTTTTGCCAACAGGCGGTAATTATGCTGCCTTTGCTATGATTGTCTTGATCATTTTAGGGGCAACGGTCTGGCAGTTCGGAGACTACACTTTTGATGATGCGGTTTATCCGATTGCCTCCAGTTTTTACATTGGTTTAGGCTTTCATTCGCTCTTATTGGCACAAATGGATAACAGAGCGACCCTCTTTTTTGCTCTGATACTGGTCTGGGTGACAGATAGTGGGGCCTATCTCTTGGGACGACAATTCGGCCGCCGAAGGCTTGCACCTCGTGTTTCTCCCAATAAAACAGTTGAAGGCTTTTTAGGCGGCTTACTCTCGGCAGTGATTTTTGCAGGGATTTACCTCCTTATCTTCCCACAGGTCAAATCAGGCTATCCTTACTTAGTTATGCTGATTTTAGCTGCTATTTTCTCAGCTTTTGCCCAGTTTGGTGACTTGGTCGAGTCAGCCCTCAAACGCCACTACGGTGTTAAGGACTCAGGGCGTGTGATTCCTGGTCACGGTGGTATCCTGGATCGTTTTGACTCCCTGATTTTTGTCCTTCCTATGATGCACTTTTTCGGCCTCTTTTAGGACATTAGAAAGGATCTTATGCAATCAACTCTCATTAATGTATTAGCTTTTCTAGCTATCTTTGGCCTTATCGTGGTAATCCACGAATTCGGCCATTTCTATTTTGCCAAGAAATCGGGTATCTTAGTTCGCGAATTCGCTATCGGAATGGGACCCAAGATTTTTGCCCACACTGGACAGGATGGGACGGTCTACACGATTCGGATTCTCCCGGTTGGTGGCTATGTTCGTATGGCTGGTTGGGGAGAAGACACGACTGAGATTAAGACAGGTCAGGCGGCTAGCTTGACGCTTAACGAACAAGGTGTCGTCACCCGAATCAATCTATCGCAGAAACAAATCGATAGAACTAGTCTGCCGATCAGTATCACCGACTATGATTTGGAAGACCGGCTGGAGATTACGGGTTTGGTATTAGACGAGGTGAAGACCTATCCTGTTGACCACGATGCGACGATTGTTGAGGAAGATGGGACAGAATTGCGCATTGCTCCCTTGGATGTCCAGTATCAAAATGCCAGCATCTGGGGCCGTCTCATCACCAATTTTGCAGGACCGATGAATAACTTTATCTTGGGCTTAGTCGCCTTTACCCTTCTGGTCTTCCTGCAGGGGGGAGTCGCTGATCCCTCGACCAACCAGATTCGGGTAACTCCGGATGGTGCGGTTGCTGCTGCGGGTCTGCAGTCCGGTGATGCCATTGTCGAGATTGATTCCCGTAAGATTGACAATTGGGAGCAGTTGATCAAGGCCGTGGATGAAGCGACAGCAGGTTCCAAACAATCTGAGCCGATTAAAATTACCTATGTCCGAGATGGTCAGACGCAGACGGCAGAAGTGACTCCTAAGGAGGAAAATGGGCGTTACTATATCGGTGTCCAACCAGGACTTAAAACGGGTCTGGTGGATAAACTCGTGGGTGGTGCGACCATGGCTTGGCGCTCAGCCTTTACGATCTTGAATGCTCTTAAGCAGTTAATTGCCAAACCGAGCCTTGATCAGCTAGGCGGGCCAGTAGCCATTTACCAGGTTAGCTCAGCCGCAGTTAAGGGTGGCTTGCAAGATATGATAGAACTTTTAGCCCTCTTGTCGATCAATCTAGGAATTGTCAATTTGATTCCTATCCCGGCCCTCGATGGTGGAAAGATTGTCTTGAACCTCATCGAAGCCATCCGTCGCAAACCGCTCAAAAAAGAAATCGAGACGACTGTTACCCTTGCAGGAGTTGCCTTTATGGTGATCCTCATGCTAGCGGTGACCTGGAACGATATTATGCGTCTCTTTAATTAAACGAAAAGGAAGAAACAATTCATGAAACAGTCAAAAATGCTGATTCCAACTCTGCGAGAAATGCCAAGCGATGCTTCGGTAATCAGTCATGCTCTGATGCTTCGGGCGGGCTATGTCCGCCAGATCTCAGCGGGAAGCTACACCTACCTTCCCCTGGCTAATCGCGTTATTGAAAAAATCAAGACCATTATCCGTGAGGAATTTGATAAGATCGGTGCGGTCGAAATGCTGGCACCAGCCATGATTACGTCAGAGCTCTGGAAGGAATCTGGTCGTTATGAGACTTACGGAGATGATCTCTTCAGATTAAAAAATAGCGAAGGGACAGAGTTTATCATGGGGCCAACCCATGAAGAAACCTTGACCGCTATCGTCCGTGATTCGGTCAAGTCTTACAAGCAATTGCCTCTGACCCTCTACCAGATCCAAGCCAAATACCGCAATGAGAAACGCCCCCGCAATGGTCTTTTGAGGACCCGCGAATTCATCATGAAGGATTCCTATAGTTTCCATGCTGATTATGAAAGTCTGGATCAGGGTTACTTGGACCATAAGGAAGCCTACGAACGGATTTTTGACCGTGCTGGCTTGGATTACAAAGCCATTATCGGCGATGGTGGGGCTATGGGCGGTAAGGATAGTCAAGAGTTTATGGCTATCACGCCAGATCGGACGGATCTTTCCCACTGGGTTGTCTTGGATAAGTCAGCTGGAAGTTTGAGCGATTTGCCAGCGGATGTTTTGGAAGCTATCAAGGCTGAGCTCTTGAGTTGGTCAGTATCAGGTGAGGATACTATCGCTTATTCCAGCGAATCAGGCTACGCGGCTAACCTAGAGATGGCGACTGATTTTTACAAGCCACGCAATATGGTGGTAACACAAGAGGAACTAACTAAGGTCGCGACGCCAGATTGCAAGACCATTGATGAAGTGGCTGCTTTCTTGACGATCGATCAGGAGCAGACCATCAAGACCTTGCTTTTCATGGCCGATGGTCAGCCGGTTGTTGCCCTCTTGGTTGGCAATGATCAGTTCAACGATGTTAAACTGAAGAACTATTTGGCGGCTGATTTCCTAGAGCCTGCAACAGATGAGGAAGCTAGAGCGATTTTTGGGGCTGATTTTGGTTCTTTAGGACCAGTTGCCCTGCCAGAAAATGTGCGCATCGTAGCAGATCGTCGTGTCCAAGACCTCCGCAATGCTGTCGCTGGTGCCAATGACAACGGCTTCCACTTGACTGGGGTAAATCCAAGTCGAGATTTTACGGCAGACTATGTGGATATCCGCGAAGTGCGTGAAGGGGAGCTTTCTCCGGATGGCCAAGGGACGCTCAAGTTCGCTCGCGGAATCGAAGTGGGACACATTTTCAAACTAGGCACTCGCTACACGGAGAGCATGAACGGCTTGGTTTTAGATGAAAATGGCAGAGCAGTTCCTATGATTATGGGCTGCTATGGGATTGGTGTCAGCCGTCTCCTATCAGCGGTGCTGGAACAGCACGCCCGCCTCTTTGTCAATAAGACGCCTAAGGGAGAATACCGCTATGCTTGGGGCATTAACTTCCCTAAAGAATTGGCACCTTACGATGTCCATTTGATTGAAGTCAATAGCAAGGATGAGGCGTCTAACGGCTTGACGGCTATCATCGAAGCCCGTCTCCAGGAAGCTGGCTATGAGGTTCTGACAGATGATCGCAATGAACGCGTTGGGGTCAAGTTTTCTGATAGCGACCTGATCGGTCTGCCAATCCGTGTGACCGTTGGTAAGAAGGCGGCAGATGGTGTTGTTGAAGTTAAAATTAAGGCAACTGGAGCCTCTATTGAAGTACATGCCGATAATTTGATAGAGACGCTGTCTATCCTGACTCAGGGCTAAGGAAGATATTGTTACCAAAACTGACACATTGCTTGATTCGGCAAGTTCATTTTCTTGACTGATGAGAAAAAGTTTTGGGACCAAGCTTCATAAGCGCTAACTCTCGACAAAGAATCACTCAAAATAAGGTAAGTCTGAATAGACGAAAAAAGCGGTCAACGATTAAGTTGATCGCTTTTAAACATCAAACGGGCAGTTTCACTAGACTAAAAATAAGGGAGAAATTAAGCGGCACTGAGTCTGGCATTTTAGAAAAGCAAGCAGTGCGGGGTGTCTAGTTGCCCTTTGACTACACATTAAATACTCTTTGACCATCAAAGATGACCGTCGTCAACTGGCTTCGATGACCCCCAGTTCTATCATCAGCTTCGTTTCCTAGGATAGATTGATTTCCTTTGAGCATAGGAAGCCTAGTTGGCGGTTACCTTATTTGTCCAAGGGCTAGCTGTTTCGGCTAGGACGCTGTTGAGGTCTTCCATATTTTTACGACCATGTTCAGCTAGCCAAGCACGCCCAGCATCGTCGCCATCTGCAGCATATACGCCGACTGCATCTGCCCAAGTTGCACGGCCACAGAGCACACCGTTGAAGCTTGAACCAGCTTCCTTAGCAAAACGTAGAGTATCTTGGAAGAGACTGGCTGAGACACCGGCGCTCAAGAAGATAAATGGCAGATGGGTAGCATCTGACTGAGCCTTGAAGAGGTCAAGCGCTTCTTGGCGGGTGTGTAGCGGTGTGATGCCATCTTTGGCAAAACCTTCAACATAGGCCATGTTGATAGGAACTTCTACCTTGAGAACATCTACGTTATAGCGTGCGTCTGAGAAGAGTTTCATGGCTTCGATGACCTTATGGGCCTTAACCTTGGCGTACTCTTCCCCTTTGACATCGATATCGCTCGCATCGTAGGTCAAGATTTCAAGGAAGTAAGGAATGTCCTCGGCCACACATTCTGAACCGACCCGCTCTACCCAAGCTTTTTTGATGTCATTGATAGCATCGCTCTCGTCAATGTCAAAGTAAATCAAGACCTTAACCGCATCTGCGCCCAATTCCTTGATACGCTTAGCTGACCAGTTTGGCAAAAGGTCTGGAATGCGACCAACAGTGGTGGCATCGTAGCCTGTTTTTTCGTAGGCGACGATCAACCCGCTGTTTTCTGCCCGTAATTTGGTAGCAGGCACGCCATACTCAGGATCTAAGAGAATCGAAGTGGAGAAAGGGGTTAATTCTTGGGAGATCAATTCCTTGAAGCGGATGATAGAATCTTCACCAGTAGAACCACCACCTGCGATAATCATTTTACGAAGGGCGCCGCGTTGGTCAATCGCCAAGGCACCAATGATGTCGTCTTGGTTTGAAAGGTTTTTAAGGTGCTGAAGTTTTCCAGGGGTTAATGTTAAGCTTGTCATAATGCTTCCTTTCTAGTTATGGCTTTCGTTAGTGTAGTAAGCTTCTCCGTCAATGAAGGTGGCCTTGAGGTTGAGTTGGTCATCTAAGACGATGAAATCAGCAGGGTAGCCAGGATCAATTTTTCCGCAACGGTCATCGATGCCGACAGAGGCTGCAGGATTGAGGCTGGCCATGCGCAGGGCTTCTGCAGGGGGCGCAATTCCCCAGTTGACCACATTTTGAACACCTTGGATCAGTTCTAGAATCGATCCGGCTAGGCTGCCATTGTGCTTGAGGCGGGCAGTACCGTCTTTGACGATAACATCAAATTCTCCTAGGGTGGATTCGCATTCTCCCATGCCTCCCGCCCGCATGCAATCGGTGATTAGAACTGTCTTTTCAGGGCCTGTTGCCTGCATGACAATCTTGGCAGAAACGGGGTGGACGTGGTGGCCGTCACAGATAAGCTCGTCGTATTGGCCTAGGGTCAGAGCTGCACCAACTACTCCAGGTTCACGGTGGTGAAGGCCGCGCATGCCGTTGTAGGTGTGGACAAAGATGTTGGCGCCAGCTTCGACCGCTAAACGGCACTCTTCATAGGTGGCATCTGTATGAGCCAGGGCACTATAGATATTTTGGGATTTGGCATGTTTGATAAAGTTGATGGCACCGTCGCGTTCAGGTGCTAGGGCAATCTTTTTGACCCAACCTTTGGCAAGCTTCTGCCAATCATCCAGGTAATCGGTCACTGGATCGCTCATGTAACTAGGGTTTTGAGCACCCTTGTAAACTTCACTGAAAAATGGCCCTTCTAGAAAAATGCCTTGAATCTTGGCCCCTTCGTATTTTTGCTCTGCAACTTGACCGACCGTTTCACAGACGGCATTGAGCTGATCTCTAGGAGCGGTCAAGGTTGTTGGAAGGTAGGACGTCACCCCGCAAGACGGTAGGCCAGCTGAGATAGATCGCAGGCCTTCAGCAGAGTTATCCATCACATCGTGGCCCATAAAGCCGTGGATGTGGGTGTCAACAAGGCCAGGGGCAATGCTGTAGGCGCTGTAGTCGATAATCTCACCGTCAGGTTGCTCTTCCTGGTAGGTGCCCAACTTTCCATCTTCTAAAATAGGGAGGTATCCCGGTCCCTTTACTTCATCCGTAAAATAAAATTGTTTGGCATAAAGGTATTTTGTCATAGTGAGCTCTTTTCTAAGTCAGTGGGTGAATCGTAACCCCTTTGACAACGCGGTTAACGGTGCCGCTCGGAGAGGGGGTATCAGGCTTATTGTTAACCTTGATAGCTGTGAGCAGAGAGATGGTTTGACCGAAGATCGCATAAGGAAGTGCTAGATAGGCATCTGGGATAGTTTGGTAGCCCTTGTCAAATGTAAAGCTTTCTCCATCGAAGTCGAGATCGCTAGAAACCTGTATACCGCAGGTCAAACGGGCGATTCTATCGCCAGAAATTTCATTGAGGATATCGATATCATAATGGCGCGTGTAATCATCGTTTGACACGAAGACAAAGATCAAGGTCTTGTCGTTGACAAAAGATTTCGGACCGTGACGGAAACCAAGTGAGGAGTCAAAGCAGGTAGCGACTTGTCCAGCGGTCAATTCGAGAATTTTGAGCTGAACTTCTCGAGCCAGTCCTGCCAGAGCACCAGAGCCTAGATAAACGACACGATTAAACTCTAAGTCCACATAAGCTTGCAAGTCAGCCTCGCTCTCAATAAGGGTTTGGCCCATTTCAGCGATGGCCCGAACATGGTTTTCTTTAGCTGCTAGACTGGATTGGTCAAATACTAGAAGCGCTGTTAGGGTCATGCAGGTAAAGCTGCCTGTCATGGCAAAACCAGCATCGTTGGAACGCTCAGGCATGAGGAGCAGAAGATTGCGCCCATCGCCTTGGGCGTTTTGAGCTAATTTCCCTTCGGGAGCACAAGTGATGGTGATTTGATAGAAGTCCTTGACGATCTGTTGGCCCAGCTGGACACTGGCAAGACTTTCCGGCGAATTACCTGAACGGGCAAAGGAAACTAGAATTGTTGGAATATCTGCTTTGAAGTAATCGTGCGGGTTTGAAACCAAGTTAGTAGTAGCGACCGATTGGAAGTCGAACCGTTCTTCGTCACCAGACCGCTTAAGATAAGGTAACACAGTATCTCCGACATATTGTGAAGTTCCTGCACCGGTGAAAATCAGACGCAACTTGCCTTGAGGGAGCTGCGCAAAGAAATCTTCGATACGGCTGAGGTTAGCCTTGTAGTAGTCGAAGGCTTCTAACCAGAGCTCAGGCTGCTGGCGGATTTCACGCGTCGTGATTTCAGCCCCCAGCTGCTCTAACTCAGCAGTTGACAATTGAAACATAAATGTCCTCCTTGAGAATGTGATGTGATAGGCCTTTTGGCCTACAAATGAATTAACGATTGTTATAATGCCTAACTTGGTAAAAGAAGCAATCATGGCGGGCAACACTGGAGGTGTACTCAATGATGAGCCGGTCTTGATTGTAGGCCTTTCGGGTCAGGCTAAGGCAGGCGTCGCCCGCTTTAACACCCAGTAATTTGGCTTGTTCTTGAGTCAATAAATCAGCCATGAAAATCTCATCTGCGAATTGAATCCTTTGATTGTACTGGGTTTCAAACAGATGATAGAGCGAGTGTTCCTCGATATCTTGGGCGGATAGGTTGGGAAAGTGTGAGACAGGGAGATAGGTCATCTCCAACATCATGGGCTCATCATCAGCCAAGCGAGACCGATAAAGATACCAAAGGGGAGCATAAGGCTCGACTTCTAACTCTTTAGAGAGATGATCGTCGGCAACGACCTGTCCAAAACCTAAAATCTGGCTGGTCGGTTTTTTACCCAAGGACTGCATTTGTTCAGAAAAGCTATAGCCCATGCTCAGCTTAGGATAATCGCGCCAAGCAGATGAGGTAAAGGTCCCCTTGCCGTGCTGACGAGAGATATACCCCAGATGCTCTAAGTGGTTAAGGGCGGCGCGAACAGTTGTTCGGCTGACATCATATTGGCGACAAATCTCTCTCTCGGACAAAAATTTTTGAGGATTGCCCAAGGACTTGATTTCCTTAATCAGTTGGTCGCTCAATTGAAGATACAAAGGTTTCATCTCAATCATAAATCACCTCGTAATTGGTAATGACCAGTTACCACTATTGTACTCCTTTTTGGAGAAAATTCCTAGATAAAAATTTAACAAAATTAGAGGTCTTGTTTTCAAAATGAATGATTTAATATAATAGATCAATCTCGTTGAGAATAAGCAACGACTCCTAAAGAGAGTCTTTAGAAGTCGTTGTTAGATCTGCTTGTAAAGTTTTTTGGCGTAATCTGAAGGTGGGTAACCAAAGGCGTGTTTGAAGGACCGTGAGAAGGCTGGAAGGGATTGATAGCCAACCATGCGGGAGATTTCGGTGAGAGAATGGCTCGAATCACGCATGAGAATCTTGGCCTGTTTGAGGCGCTGCTCTTCAATATAGGCTCGTGGCTGCATACCAACAAAACGTTGGAAGAGAGCCTGAATGTTAGAGCGAGACATGCCAAAATTATGGCTGATATCAATAACTCGGATACCAGGGTTCTCCTTGATATAGTCGGTGATTTGCTGGATAATATCTTCGTCATACTTCTCTTTCATAGAAGTTACACTGCCTGTTGTGGGTCTAGATTCTGAAGTTAGGGAAAGAATGAGCAGTTTGAGACGGGCTAGCAACTGATCGCTCTTGTAGGAGGTGTGTTCATCTTCGCTAATCCTGATGAGACTTTCTAGTTGGGCAACTTGCCCAGAATCCAGAGGGAAGACTCGATTGAAAAAATTAGGATCATCTAGCGTCATATCAAACAAAATAGTGATGTAGGTGGTCGTCTCATCTACCTTGACTGCCTGAGAATGGGCTTGATTTCGTTGATAAAGAATAGCATCATTTCGCTCTAGTTGGTAGGTCACTCCATCAACGGTCGTTTCTAACTGCCCTTGTTCTACAATCGTTAACTCGCAGTAATCATGAGAGTCAATGCCAAAGTGATAGGGTGCTTTCTTGACCTGGTAATAGAGGCTGTATATCTCCGATAACTCTACCTCTGGCTCGATGGACTGTTTTGGTATGGGCACTTCTAACAGTTGCTCGATTGGCTGACTGTCAGGTGCGTTTTTTAGTTGTACTTGGCTAGATTCAGAAATACTAATCAGATTGAAATAGATGTTCGAAAAAAGTTTTACCGTACCATGAAGAATGAATTTTTCAGCAGGTCCACTAACTCTTTCTGACACGATAAGCATGGTAATACCAGAGGTGGCAGTTAGATAAATTGGCTTGTCATAAGCTAAGAAGTGAGTAATAGGGTTGCGAGAGAGAGATAGGCTTTTTGCCTTATAGGTCTTAGGACCGTCTTGGGGGACAGACCTAAAAAAATGATTTCTGGCAATGGCAGAAGTTTTAGTAAACATAGGGAGACTCCTTTTACAGCAAACAAGATTAGTGGTCAGAGGTTAATTTGAACTTATAAAAATTCCATTTTTTATAGGATTCAATGTATTCATAGATGGTGTTACTAGTTTCGTTGAAGGTCGTACGAATTTGAAGAACAGTTGGTTCGTCTGGTGTGATATTCAAGATCTTAGCCACATTTTCTGGCGTTGGAAGAGCGATTTCATTGGTTTCGATAAAATCTTCCTCGTTCATATGGATATTGAAATCTTCCTTGAAATGCTTGTAGATAGAATTATAGTAGGAAAGCTCAGAGAAGTTCTTATTGATATAGGCTTCGGGGATATAGGACTTTTGGTAAATATAGGGAATGTTGTCGGCGCGCCTGATTCTTTCGATGCGATAGTAGGCGCCGTTTTTGCCTAGTTTGAGCTTTTTAAGAATGTTAGGGTCCTGCTCGCGGACGATAGCCAAAACAGTAACTTCATCCTGATCAACGGGGAAGAGTTCAACATCGGAAAAACAGACGCGTTTTCCCTTGCGAGCTCTAGAGACAAAGGTCCCCTTGCCTTGTTGGCGCGTGAGGTAGCCTTCTGCAACCAGGTCGTTCAAGGAACGAATGACTGTAATTGAGCTGACCTGATAGATGTCCATCAGTTCAGCCTCGGTATAGAATTTGTCGCCGTTTTCGAACTTTCCGGATCGCAGTTGCTCCTTAAGATCATTCTTAATCATCTGATATTTAGGGGTTCTCATAGGCGTATGTCCTTCCTGATAAGAGTTATTACTTGAGTTTCTTTACTTATCATATTAACATAAAAATAAATTTAAATAAAGCGAATACATAACTTGTAAAAGAGATTTGATTTTTAAAACACCTTTGTAATATTTATTTGAAAACGGCACCAAAAAAACTAAAAATGTTAAATATGCTGATTGACTTTTGTTTCCAAAAATAATATTATATCAATATACGAAAGCGGTTCCTGAAACAGGAGAAAGGAGGTACTTGTGACAAGATTTCAGATAAAAGATGACTTTTATCTCGATGATAAACCCTTCAAAATCATATCTGGGGCTATCCATTACTTCCGGGTTCATCCAGATGACTGGTATCATTCCTTATATAACTTGAAAGCTTTAGGGTTTAACACAGTTGAGACCTATGTCCCCTGGAATGCTCATGAACCTCAAAAAGGTCAGTTTGATTTTACAGGGATTCTAGATTTGGAACGCTTCCTAGATTTAGCCAAAAGCTTAGGTCTCTATGCAATCGTTCGTCCTTCGCCCTTTATCTGCGCGGAGTGGGAGTTTGGCGGTTTGCCCGCTTGGCTATTGACTCAGGACGTCAAGATTCGTCGTAACGATCCTGCTTTTCTGAAACATGTGGCGGACTACTACGACGTGCTCTTGCCGAAGTTGGTTGAGCGAGAGCTGGATCGCGGTGGCAATATCCTCATGCTCCAGATCGAAAACGAATATGGCTCGTTCGGCGAAGAAAAAGCTTATCTTCGAGCGATACGCGACCTCATGCTAGAGCGGGGAGTCGGCGTTCCTTTCTTAACCTCGGATGGTTCTTGGAGGGCGACTCTTCGAGCAGGGAGCATGATCGAGGATGATATCCTTGTAACAGCTAACTTTGGTTCAAGAGCGAAAGAGCGCTTTGCTTCTGTACAGGACTTCCTTGATGAGCATGGCAAGAAATGGCCACTCATGTGCATGGAGTTCTGGGACGGCTGGTTCAATCGGTGGAAAGAGCCGATTATCCGAAGAGACCCAGAAGAACTCGCTCAATCAGTCAGAGAATGCTTGGAACTTGGTTCGATCAACCTTTACATGTTTCATGGAGGAACTAACTTCGGCTTCATGAACGGTTGCTCAGCCAGGGGCGCAAAAGACCTACCTCAGGTGACCTCTTACGATTACGATGCGCCGCTTGATGAGCAGGGTAATCCAACGGCTAAATATTATGCTTTGAAGGAAATGCTTCAAGAACTCTATCCTGACATAGAGCAAAAAGAGCCTCTCATCAAAGCAAGTTTGGAGCGTAGAGACATTCCGCTCAAGGACAAGGTTTCCCTCTTTGAGACGCTGACAAGCTTGGCAGAACCAATCACTTCCGTATATCCACAAACCATGGAAGAGTTGAGGCAAGCCACGGGCTACTTGCTCTACCGCACTCGCCTTGAGAATGATAAGCCAGAGCCAGAGCGCCTTCGACTGATTGACGGCCGAGACCGCGCGCAAGTCTTCGTCAATCAAGAGCATGTGATCACCCAGTACCAGTCGGAAATCGGTGAGGACATCCTGCACCAGCTTCCAGACGGCGAGAGCCAGCTGGACATCCTGATGGAGAACATGGGGCGTGTCAACTATGGCCACAAACTTCTGACAGAAACCCAAAGAAAGGGACTTCGGCAGGGCGTCATGGCTGATCTTCACTTCCTGACCCAGTGGGAGCAGTATTGTCTACCGCTAGACAATCTCGAAGCGCTGGATTTTTCGGGACAATGGCAGAGCGGCCAACCGGCCTTCTATCGCTATGAGGTAGAGCTAGATGAGTTGGAAGACACCTTCCTAGATTTGCAAGGGTTTGGCAAGGGCGTAGCCTTTATCAATCAGGTTAATCTGGGCCGATTTTGGCAGGTGGGACCGATCCTTTCCCTCTATATTCCGAAAGGCTATCTCAAAAAAGGCCGAAATGAAATTATCGTCTTTGAGACGGAAGGGCAAGCGCCTGACACAATTAACTTAATCAAAAAACACCATTATTTAAAAATGGAGGAGGAATAACTTATGGCAATTATAGGAACACGTATCGACGGACGTCTCATCCACGGTCAAGTAGCTAATTTGTGGACTTCTAAGTTGCAAGCTAGCCGTATCATGGTTATTGACGACGAGGTGGCACAAAACGACATCGAGAAGCAAGGCTTGAAATTGGCTTGCCCTCCAGGCGTTAAACTATCTATCCTGCCAGTAGCTAAAGCAGCTGAAAACATTCTGGCTGGTAAGTATGATTCACAACGTCTCTTTATCGTTGCCCGTCGCCCAGACCGTTTCTTGAAATTGGTTGAGCATGGGGTGACCATTTCAGAACTCAACGTTGGGAACATGTCGCAAAGTCCTGAAACACGTTCTGTGACACGCTCCATCAACGTTGTGGACAAAGACATCGCAGACTTTGATGCCCTGCATGCAAAAGGTGTTAAACTGATTGCTCAAATGGTGCCAAACGATGCTGCCAAAGACTTCTTACCGCTTCTTGATAAGGTAAGATAACCTTAAATTTCGGAAATCATTTTAAATTTTTAGGAGGAAACATCATGATTCAATGGTGGCAAATACTTTTACTCACGTTGTACTCATTCTATCAAATCTGTGATGAGTTAACGATTGTTTCATCTGCTGGTTCACCAGTCTTTGCTGGTTTTATAGCAGGTTTGGTGATGGGAGATGTTCAGACCGGTCTCTTGATCGGTGGTGGTCTCCAGCTCATGGTACTTGGTGTTGGTACCTTCGGTGGTGCATCTCGTATCGACGCAACCTCAGGTGCGGTGCTTGCAACAGCCTTCTCTGTTGCCCAAGGGATTGATCCTGAAATTGCCATTACAACCATTGCGGTACCAGTAGCGGCTCTCTTGGTTTACACCGATATTGCAGGTCGCTTCTCAACAACCTTCTTTGCACACCGTATTGATGCGGCGATTGAGCGCTTTGACTACGAAGGAATTGAGCGCAACTATCTACTCGGTGCCCTTCCTTGGGGCCTCTCACGTGCTCTTCCAGTTTTCCTTGCTCTTTGGCTTGGTGGTGGTTTCGTTGAAACACTTGTACAAAAAATTGAAGAATTCAAATGGTTGGCTGATGGTTTGGTTCTTGCAGGTCGTATGTTGCCAGGTCTTGGTTTTGCAATCTTGCTCCACTACTTGCCGGTTAAACGCAACTTGCACTACTTGGCAGCTGGTTTTGGACTAACCGCTATGTTGACTGTCTTGTATGGCAACGTATCTAGCTTGGGCGGAGCTGTTTCTAGCTTGGTTGGTGTTGCTAACGAAGGCCTTGCGGCAGATGCTGCTATCACCTTCACAAACAACTTCAAAGGTTTGTCAATGATTGGTATTTCTATCATTGGTATTCTCTTGGCAGTTCTTCACTACCAAAACGCTCGTCGTACAGTAGTAGCTGCGCCAGTATCTAACGTAGAAAGCGGGGAGATTGAAGATGACGAATTCTAATTACAAACTAACCAAAGAAGATTTTAAACAGATTAACAAGCGTAGTTTGCTGACCTTCCAATTAGGGTGGAACTATGAGCGCATGCAGTCTTCTAGTTATCTCTACATGATTTTGCCACAATTGCGCAAAATGTACGGAGATGGGACACCTGAGCTCAAAGAAATGATGAAATTGCACATGCAATTCTTCAATACCTCTAACTTCTTCCACACCATTATTACAGGTTTCGACCTTGCTTTGGAAGAAAAGGAAGGTGTGGCTTCTAAGGATGCGGTTAACGGGATTAAGACAGGTCTCATGGGCCCATTTGCCCCTCTTGGGGATACCATCTTTGGTTCCTTGGTGCCAGCTATCATGGGTACCATTGCTGCGACAGCTGCAAAAGAAGGTCAATGGTGGGGAATCTTGCTTTGGGTGTCAGTAGCTATGGTGATTAACGTCTTCCGTTGGGTACAGTTAGAATTTGCCTACAAAGAAGGGGTGAAACTGATCACCACCATGCGCGACACGCTAACAGCTATTGTTGATGCTGCTTCTGTGCTCGGGGTCTTCATGATGGGGGCTCTCGTTGCAACCATGATTAACTTTGAAGTGTCATGGGCACCAACTATCGGTGAGAAAGTGATTGACCTTCAAGACATCTTGAACTCCATCTTCCCACGTTTGGTACCAGCCCTGTTCACAGGTTTTGTTTTCTGGCTCTTGGGTCGTCGTGGTATGAACTCTACTAAGGCTATTGGTATTATCATTGTTCTTGCAGTTGCGTTGTCTGCCTTTGGTCACTTCGTATTAGGAATGGCGTAATCTATGGTGAAGCAATTAGTATTGATTAGTCATGGAAACTTTTGTGAAGGGCTGAAAGCTAGTACAGAAATGCTTATGGGACCTCAAGACAACATCCATACAGTTGTTTTGGAACCCTCAGAGGGAGTTGAAGATTTCCGCGCTAAGCTTGAAGCTGTGATCCATGATTTCGAGGATGTCGTAATCTTTGCAGACTTACTTGGAGGTACGCCCTGTAATGTTGCCTCACGTCTTCTTTTAGAAGGACGCGAGTTCGACCTTTATGCTGGTATGAGCATGCCAATGGTGATTGGCTTCATCAATAACGAATTGGTAGGAACCAATGAGGACTTGGTGGAATTTGCAAGTACTAACATCAAAAAAGTCAATGATTTACTGGCGGCGTCTGATGAGGACGACGAAGATGAATAAATGGTAAAATAAGAGAAGGCTTGGACAGGGGTCCGAGCCTTCTTTAGACAAATTCAGTTTTATTAGCTATTTGAAGTAATAGAGGGCTTCCACTTGAAAACATATGAGCGATAGCGGACCGAAAAGGATACTGATGTCGGAACAGTTCTATTGTTTAGTGGATAGCTGAGAAGCATTAAGTTTAGGAATAAGAAGGTTCAGAAAAAGCATTGGAAAGACATTTTTTGCTCCCAAGGTATGAACATTTTTTCTAAAAATAGAGTGTCTATAACAGAGATAAAAGGAGGTTTGTATGGCAGTTGAAGTGAGTGCTTTTGGCAGTAAGAAGGCAAGGTCCTACCAATTGGTGAGTGAGACGGGGTTACGACTGGTGGTCAGTAATTTCGGTGCCCGTTTGGTGCAACTTTGGCTTCCTTTAGCAGATGGAGGACGTAACATTTTGCTTGGTTGTGCTAGCGATGAGGCCTATGTCCAAGAGGATGTTTATATCGGTGCTATGGTGGGTCCTGTAGCTGGCCGTTTGTCTGGAGCAGAGGTTCAAGTTTCCGGCAAGACTTATAGTCTGACGGTCAATGAACGGGACTACAATCTTCACGGAGGACCAGAGAGTCTCCACAATGCTTACTGGGAAGTATTGGAGCTTGGGGACAGATTCATCACCTTTGAGACGGTTTTGGCGGATGGGCAAAATGGCTTTCCAGGCCCGATTGCTGTCAGGGTGACTTATCGTTTAGAAGGGAATAGCCTGACCATTGAGACTGAGGGGGAGAGTGAGTCAGATACGGTCTTTAATCCAACTAATCATGCCTATTTTAACCTGGATGGCGATGTGACTAGGAGCATTGCCCGGCAGACCTTACGGATCCAAGCAGACCGCTATGCGCCTCTGAGGAGCGACAATACACCGACAGGTGAACTCTTGCCAGTTGCTGGAACCCCTTTTGATTTTAGGGAGGCTGCCCCCTTTGGTCAAGGATTTGATAAGAGTCACCCTCAGAATGCTCTGGCTCAGGGTTATGACCACGGTTGGGAATTGCAGGGCGAAGGTCCTCAAGTCGTAGTCAACAGTGCCGATCAGAAGGTTTGCCTCGAGATGACGACGGACCAGCCTGCTGTTGTCATTTACACCTATGGCTGGCCAGTCGCAGATGGCAGAAAAGTTGTGCCGCATGGAGCCTTCACCCTTGAAACTCAAGTTTTGCCAGATGCGATCAAGTATCCGCACTTTGGCGATATTATCCTCAAGGCAGGAAAACGGTTTAGCAGTCGAACCTGCTTTAAATTCAATTATTAAGCTGATAAAAGTGGTCAAGATTAGCTCTCTTGGTCACTTTTTGTTAAAATGGGCGTATGGATTATACAAATGAAGAAAAAGAGTATTTTATGGGACAGGCCTTGCTGGAAGCTCAGAAGTCTCTGGCTAAACAGGAAATCCCCATCGGTTGTGTCATCGTCAAGGATGGCGTGATTATTGGACACGGGCACAATGCGCGTGAGGAGCAAAACCAAGCTATTCTCCATGCGGAAATCATGGCCATCCAAGAGGCTAATCAGGCGGTTGGCAACTGGCGCCTTCTGGATTGTACCCTTTTTGTGACCATCGAACCTTGCGTTATGTGCAGCGGGGCCATCGGGCTTGCCCGGATTCCTCAAGTCATTTACGGGGCTAAAAATCCTAAGTTTGGAGCGGTGGACTCGCTCTACCAGATCCTGACCGATAGCCGCCTCAACCACCGCGTGACTGTTGACTCTGGTGTCCTAGAAGAAGACTGTGTACAAATCATGCAGACGTTTTTTAGACAAGGACGGGAGCGGAAAAAGGAGGAAAAGCAGAAGTCAAGTATTGAGACCTGACTGAGTGACGGGGTTCTTTCGCTTGCTCTCTTTTTAAAGTGGACTATTAAAAGGACATTTAGAATTGTAAGGCTAGATGTTCACCCATTACCAATCTTTCGGATAGACCTGTCGCATTTTCTGCTATAGTAGCAGATAGCTAGAAAGGGAATTAGGAACATCAGAATGCAAGACAAGATTATGAATAGGAAAATTTTAAGATGAAACGAAAACGACGATTAACCATAGTAGCTTTGCTATTAGCTGTTTCTTCATTTTTTCCCTTTACATACACCATGGATTCGGAGGGGGTATAGCTTGAGAGCTGTATCTGGTTATCAATTTTTAGGGGAACATCTTTTCTTGGTGCTTGTATTGGTGGTGGCTTATCTATTTGGCCTATGGGCTGATTAGAAGAAAGATAGCCGTTTGTTGAAGAGTATTTCGGTTTTGCTGGTTGTTGTTCTTTACCTATCGCCTTTTAAAAATCTAATTTCGCTGGGCTTTCTTGACTTTTGGCAGGGTTTGAAAACTCTCTTGGTTCATGGCCTAGGGCTTGGGTATCACATCAGCCTCATGCTGGTCATGCTCTTGTTTTGGACAAGCAAAGACTTTTTGAAGCATTGATTGCTTAGGCAGTCTATCTGCCACGATTTGATGTTGGCAATTTTTTAGATTGCACTTTTAGGAAATTGTGTTATAATAAATAGTGGAGCAAGGTTCTTGCGTGAAGCGGGTCAGGGGAGGAATCCAGCAGCCCTAAGCGAAGTAGAGCTTGTGCTCTTTTTTTGTCTCTCAAAGTTCTATGAAACCGTCTTTTCATGAATCTTTTCTTACCTCTTGTCTGTTGCGAAAGAAAGTGGTAAGATAGTGACACTATTAGTAATCAATGGTTTTTATAGGAGGGCATTATGAGCAAGGAAGAATGGGTGGAATGGTTTCAGGCGGTGAATGGGCGCAATCCTCTGCCAGAAGAATTTATGGCGGCCAAGGCAAATGGAGACTTCGTTCAAAACGATCCTCTGCCAAGGGCTCAAGGTCTGGCAGATTTGGCAGACCAGCATCTGGCCAATCAGCAAGGCGGCTTTGACGATAAAAGAATGAATGAGCCTGTTTCAGAGGTACCAACTGCTGGAGAACCTCTGATTTCTCCAGAAACGCTGGACCAGCTAAAGGAAAAGACCAAGATTTATTCAGGGATTGTTGCAGAAAAAGTAAAAGATGGTGCTAGTTTAGCAGCAGGTTATGCTAAAGAAGGCGTTGGTGTGACAGCGACTTATATCAAGGATGTCAAGGAGCGCCAGCGCCAGGAACAGGCTAGCTTCAGAGATACAGGGTCGTACTTTGATGGCAGTGTATTGGAGTACATCATCTATTCTCTTGGGGTCGCCTTCTTTATGATTTTGACCTTTGGTCTGGGGCTTCCTTGGGCCCTGTGTGCCTGGAAAAAATGGGAGGTTCGGCATACGGTTATCGGTGGACGTCGCCTGCGTTTTGATGGAACGGGGCTTCAACTATTTGGCAACTGGATCAAATGGTGGTTTTTGACTTTGATTACTTTTGGTATTTATGGCTTTTGGGTCTATGTCCGACTTATGCAATGGGTAACCAAGCACACGCATTTTGCAGATGAGAGGTAGGGAAATGAAAGCTTTTAAAAAACTAGTTTTGGCAGGGTTTCTTTTGATAAGCTTGTCTGCCTGTTCTTCTCCAAAGCAAGAATCAGCAACCACTTCGCCTGCGTCTTCGTCAGAAGAGAAGGTGCAGGTCACGGAACCTACCTATAACGGCTCTTACTACAGTGTCACAGGAAAGCTTGGTGACGAGATTGTTCTCGTCAATAAAAAGCATCCCCTCTCTGCCGATTATGCACCAGGAGAGGATCCTACGGCCCAGCAGGCCTTCTTAAAGATCCTTGCAGAGATGCAAAGTTTAGGGTTCTCAGTCTCTGAACAGTATAGTGGCTATCGCAGCTACGATTACCAGGCTAGCCTCTATGATACCTATGTCGCCAGGGATGGGCAGGCAGAGGCAGATCGTTATTCTGCTAGACCGGGTTATAGTGAGCATCAGACTGGTCTTGCCTTTGACGTCTTAGACGGGAATGGTCAGTTGCTAGAAGAGTCTGATGCGGTCTCTTGGCTTGAAAATCACGCGCATGACTATGGCTTTATCGTCCGTTACCCTGCCGATAAGGAAAAGGTTACAGGTTATATGGGGGAGACCTGGCATTTGCGCTATATTGGTCAAGAGGCCAAGGATATTTATGAGTCTGGCTTAACCTTAGAGGAGTATTTTAAGGTGCCTGGAGGTGATTACGAGGACTAGTTCCGACAGGCAGTCAGAGAAATGGATTTTCATCCTTTTGAGGATTTGGAAGCCAGTGTCCGTGAAGATGTGACCCGTTTGAAGGAGAGTCGTTTAATCCCAGATGCAGTCGTGGTCCGTGGTGCCATATATGATGTGGACAATGGGCGCGTGACAGAGGTATTCTAATGTTAAAGCATGGACTTGGAAGAGTTCATGTTTTTTGTTGACAAGGGATGGTGCGGGGGTGTATAATTGTGTTACAAAAACAATACAAAAGAGGTGTCCTATGTCAGACAATAGAATGAAATATACTATCGACAGCAAGATGCAGTTTCCTTTAGTAGAAATCGCTCTTGAAAAAGGGGAGTCGGCCTTTATTCAGGCGGGGTCAATGGTCTACCATACACCTAGTGTTGCTCTCAACACCACCTTGAATGGGCGTGGCTCAGGCCTTGGCAAACTCCTTGGCGCAGTTGGTCGTTCTATGGTCTCAGGAGAATCCATGTTTATCACCCAGGCCATTTCCAGTAGCGATGACGGGGTCCTGGCCTTGGCTCCTTCTGCACCTGGACAAGTCATTGCGTTGGATTTGGGGCAAAAGCAGTACCGCCTCAATGACGGGGCCTTCTTGGCTCTGGATGGGTCTGCTCACTACACCATGGAGCGCCAATCGGTGGGGCGGGCCCTTTTTGGAGGACAGGGTGGCTTCTTTGTCATGACCACTGAAGGCGAGGGGACTCTCTTGGCCAATGCCTTTGGGTCCATCAAAAAGATTGAACTGAACCAGGAGGAGATCACCATTGACAATGCCCACGTGGTGGCTTGGAGCAAGGACTTGGACTACGATATTCACTTGGAAAATGGCTTTTGGCAGTCCATCGGAACTGGCGAAGGAGTGGTCAATACCTTCCGTGGTACGGGTGAAGTCTATGTGCAGAGCCTCAATCTTCAAACTTTTGCCGGTCAGTTGCAGTCTTATATCGTTACAGGGAGTCATTAGGAGGAGCGAATGAAAAAAATAAACGGAGCTTTTTTAGGCATCGGTCTTGCGTTTTTGGTGATTGGTTTAAGTGGTCAAACACCTGTGTTTAGTTTTGTAGGGGTGACATTTATGGCTCTGACCTTTATACAAGGCAATGGAACAAGTGATCAGTAGACCGACTGCTCCTAGATTATACTCAAAGAAAATCCATCCAGCCTAGCAAATGAAGCTGATGATAGAACTGAAGTTCGTCAAAGTGAGTTGACAACTACTATCTTTGATTTTTAAAGGCATAGAAGAGCATAGAACCTACCAAGGCGACTTGCCTGGGTAGGTTTTTTGTACCACTTAGGCGACATTTGAGACCACTTACTGAAAATGGCTTGTTTTTTCCAATCTGCTTGGTATAATAAGAACATCAAAAGAAAAGGAGGGCCTAGATGAAAATCAAGATTGAGCTGGATGAGCAGTTGGATGATGTGGAAGTCGTGATTCGTGCTAGTCGATTGGGGACGGAGATTGAGCGGATCCAGCAGCTTCTAGCCCAAGCCAAGCGCCCTCCTTTGATTTTTTACAAGGGCAGCAGCGAGTACTTCCTAGATGTTCAGGACCTTCTCTTTTTTGAGACAGATGGGGCTAAGATTTACGGGCATACCAAGGACAAGGCCTATGAAGTCAAGCTCAAACTCTATGAACTAGAGGATTACCTACCCAGTCATTTTTGCCGAGTGGCCAAGGCGACCATTGTCAACACCAAGTCCATCTATTCCTTGGACAAGTCCTTTTCAGGGACCAGTACGATTCGGTTTTACGATACCCACAAGCAGGTCCATGTCTCGCGGCATTATTATCAACTATTAAAAGAAAAATTACGAGAAACGAGGTAGCCTATGAAAAAAACAATGATGGGAGTCGGTTTGATTGTGCTGGCAGTCCTGCTGGTCTTTGGCCATTATCTTCCCACCTTGTCCCTGCCCTGGTGGAAATTACTCTTGGTGGCTGGCTTTGGACTAGATGCACTGCAAAATGCCTTGCGAAGAGATATTAAAAGCGCCTATATTGGATGTGCTATTGTCTTTGTCCTTTTAAATAGTGAGTACGGCTGGATCAAAGTAGGGATTTGGACCTTGCTTTTTGCTCTCGCCTTAGCCTATTGTGGGATACGCATTTTGTTTCCCAAAAAACGGACCTGGTCAGGTGGTCTAAAGTCTGTAAGAGGTATTCAGTCGAGTGATGGAGACGTGGCCTTTGGCTCGGTCACCCGGTATATCAACGACGATGATTTTAAACATGGTAGCGCAGATATTGCTTTTGGGAGTGCGGATATTTATTTTGACAACGCAAGGATTGTGGGTGATGCGGCGAGTTTTACCATTGATATTGCCTTTGGCTCGGCAAGGCTACATGTGCCTAGAACCTGGCGTGTAGACATTCAAGCGGACAAGGCTTTTAGTACGATTGAGCAGGAGCATCCACCTTTTGAATATGAGAAAACCCTGAAACTTGAAGTGGACTTGGCTTTTAGCAGTTTGGAAATTCTGTATATCTAAATTTTAGGGCAGCAGGCCTGCTCTAAAATTTATCGGAGCATATATCTGGAAATTCTGTCTATTTATCTAAAGAAAGGAACCTCCATGAAAAAATTACTTAGCAACAAGGTATTTATGCTGGTCTTTGCCAGCGACATGCTCTCCAACTTTGGTGATGTGCTTTATTATCTGGCGCTGATGACCTATGTTTTGGACTTGCCTGATGCCAAAATAGCCATTGCCCTAGTCAGTGTCTCGGAGACTTTGCCGATTTTGACAGGCTTTCTCATGGGCTATCTGGCAGACCGGACCCCTGATAAGGTCAAGACCATCCTTTACACCATGGCCTTTCGGACAGGGCTTTATGCCCTTCTTGGGCTAGCCATGGGCTTTAGGCCGAGCTTGGGGATTGCCCTTCTGGCTTCTGGGATTAACCTTTTGTCTGATTTGGCTGGGCAATACGAGAACAGCCTCTACACGCCGCTGAGTTTGCGGATTGTGGCAGATGAGGATAGGGAAGTCGCCTTTTCCTTTCAGCGGGCAGTCGCTTCTATTTTTTCCATCGGCTTTCAAACAGCGGGCGCCATGCTGGTTTCTGTCCTTTCTTATCAAGCGATCGCCTGGCTGAACAGTGGGACCTTTTTGGTCTGCCTCTTAACCATGCTCTTCTTACGTCCTAGTCTTGCAAGACTGCTTGCGCAAAGACCCTTGAAAATCGAGCAACGAGCCGAAGGAGAGAGTTTCCTGTCTGACCTTTTCAAGAGCTTACAGACGGCGATTAGAGAGTGCTTGGCCCTACCGGAGTTGCGGACCATCATGGTGATCGTTCCCCTGATCAATGCCCTCTTTAGTGTTGTGCCCATTCTGCTGACAGTGGCCATCAATAGAGACCCTCACTTTGTATTCATCAATCCTGCGACCACCCTTGCTGCGGTCTCTGTTGCCATGCTGGTAGGAGGGGTCCTAGGCAGTGTATTGGGGATGACAGTCTTTAAAGGGCTAGGCATTTTGCGCCTAATCCAGCTGGCCACTCTCTTAGTGCCGGTCCTCTTTCTGAGTTTTTACCTGCACTTCCTGCCGGGCTTCTTCGCAGTTCTCTTTTTAACCATGATTCTTGCTGCGGGGATCAATCCCAAGCTCAATGCCCTGATTATGAACCGCCTACCAGAAGAAAAGATTGCTATGATTAGCAACGGAATTGGAACCTATTTTCACTTGGGAACCCTGATCTTTCGCTTATTGGTTTCAGCTTTGGTTGTGGCCGTTCCGCTAGACATACTCCTACTAGGTTTTCTTATCCTAGGAATCATCGTAGTCGTTTACTCATTTTTTGGACAAGCCTTGATCAAGAAAATGATGGCCTGATTTTCAATGGTCTTTCGTCTTCATTTTTCCGGAAAACATGCTATAATAGAAACGATTGAAAAAAATAAAGAGGAAAAATGATGACACAAGCTATTCGCGTGCGTTATGCACCAAGTCCAACCGGGCTCCTGCACATTGGGAATGCCCGCACTGCCCTTTTTAACTATCTCTATGCCCGCCACCACGGAGGGACCTTCCTAATCCGGATCGAGGACACTGACCGCAAGCGCCATGTCGAAGACGGTGAGCGCAGCCAACTTGAAAATTTGCGCTGGTTAGGCATTGACTGGGACGAGAGTCCAGAAACCCATGAAAACTACCGCCAGTCTGAGCGTTTGGAGCTCTATCAGAAGTATATCGACCAGCTGCTTTCGGAAGGCAAGGCCTACAAGTCCTACGTGACAGAGGAAGAATTGGCTGCTGAACGCGAGCGCCAGGAAGCGGCAGGTGAAACACCACGCTACATCAACGAGTATCTTGGCATGTCAGAAGACGAAAAAGCAGCCTACATCGCTGAGCGCGAAGCAGCAGGTATCATTCCAACGGTCCGCTTGGCTGTCAATGAAACAGGCATCTACAAATGGACCGATATGGTCAAGGGCGAGATCGAGTTTGAAGGTGGCAATATCGGCGGGGATTGGGTCATCCAGAAAAAAGACGGTTATCCAACTTACAATTTCGCGGTTGTCGTTGATGACCATGACATGGCTATTTCTCACGTTATTCGCGGGGATGACCACATTGCCAATACTCCTAAGCAGCTCATGGTTTATGAGGCTCTCGGATGGGAAGCGCCAGTCTTTGGCCACATGACCCTTATCATCAATAGTGAAACAGGGAAAAAACTGTCCAAGCGCGATACCAATACCCTGCAATTTATCGAAGACTATCGCAAAAAAGGTTATCTGCCAGAAGCAGTCTTCAACTTTATTGCCCTCTTGGGTTGGAACCCTGGTGGGGAAGAAGAAATCTTCTCTCGGGAGCAGTTGATCGAACTCTTTGATGAAAACCGCCTCAGCAAGTCGCCAGCAGCTTTTGACCAGAAGAAGCTGGACTGGATGAGCAATGAGTACCTGAAAGCAGCCGACTTGGAAACTGTCTTTGCCCTCTGCAAACCCTACCTGGAAGCAGCAGGTCGTTTGACAGATAAGGCTGAAAAATTAGTCGAACTCTACAAGCCCCAACTCAAGTCAGCAGATGAAATCGTTGGCTTGACAGATCTCTTCTTCTCAGATTTCCCAGAGTTGGGCGAGGCAGAAAAAGAAGTCATGGCAGCAGAGACAGTTCCTGTTGTGCTTGAAACCTTCAAAGCCAAGCTGGAGGCCCTTCCTGAAGAAGACTTTGTTGCAGAAAATATCTTCCCGCAAATCAAGGCCGTTCAAAAAGAGACCGGTGTCAAGGGTAAAAATCTCTTCATGCCGATTCGAATCGCGGTTTCAGGCGAGATGCATGGCCCAGAGTTGCCAGATACCATCTACCTCTTGGGACGAGATAAGTCGATTGCACACATCGATCAAGTTTTGGCAGGATTAATCAACTAATGATATGGCTAATGACCAGGAATACACGTGTATTCTTGGTTTTTTTGAAAAATATGTTATAATGAAAGAGTACTTGATAGGTGGAGGTTATTTTTGAGAAAAAGCTATCGTATCAAAAGAGAAAAGGATTTTTCAGCTATTTTCAATAAGGGTCAGAGCACGGCCAATCGAAAATTTGTCGTCTATCATTTAAAGCAGGACCAGAAGCATTTCCGGGTGGGGTTGTCGGTTAGTAAAAAGCTTGGAAATGCAGTAACCAGAAATGCCATTAAGAGGCGATTGCGTCATATTCTCATTGCCCATCGCAATCACCTCCTGACGGAAGATTTTGTCATTATCGCGCGCAAGGGAGTAGAGCGGTTGACCTATCACGAACTCGAAACCAACCTCTTACATGTTTTAAAATTAGCAAGGATTTACCAAGAAGGACACCAACGTGAAACGAAAGATTAAACTAACACTGATGCTAATAGCTGGATTCATGATTTTGACGGCCTGTGGAACAGGCCCGATTACCAGTGAGTCAACGGACTTTTGGGATAGGTTTGTCTATCTCTTTGCCCAAGCCATTCGCTTTTTAAGTTTGGGAGGCAATATCGGTATCGGTATTATTTTCTTTACCCTGATCATTAGAACCCTGCTTTTACCTCTTTCCAAGGCCCAGATGGCTTCCAGCCGTAAGATGCAGGAGTTACAGCCTAAGATCAATGCCCTTAAGGAAAAATATCCTGGTCGAGACAATCAGCTGATACTGAACGAAGAGCTTCAACGGCTTTATAAGGAAGAAGGGGTTAACCCCATGGCCTCCATGCTACCCCTCTTTGTTCAGATGCCGATCCTTCTGGCCCTCTTTCAGGCCTTGAGCCGTGTCGATTTCCTAAAGACAGGGCAATTCCTCTGGCTCAATCTCAGTCAGACAGACCCCTACTATGTTCTTCCAGTTCTGGCGGCAGTCTTCACCTTTTTGAGTTCTTGGTTGATGAGCAAGGCCCAGCTGGAAAGAAGTGGGATGATGACGGTCATGACCTACTTGATGACCGCTATGATCTTCTGGTTTGCCCTTAGAAGCTCTAGTGGTGTGGCGCTCTACTGGACGGTCAGCAACGCCTTCCAAGTTTTCCAGACCCTCTTGTTTAACAATCCTTTTAAGATCATAGCAGAGCGCGAAGCTGAGCGAGTAGCAGAGAAAGAGCGATTGGCTCGCATCCGTAAGGCCAAGAAAAAAGCGAACAAACGAAAATAATTAGAATAATCATTTAGGAGAAAAACGATGTTATTTACAGGAAATTCTGTTGAAGAAGCGATTCAAAATGGTTTAAAAAGCCTAGGTATCCCTCGTCACAAGGCTCATATTACAGTTGTGGCGCGTGAGAAAAAAGGATTTCTAGGCATTGGGAAGAAGCCTGCTCAAGTTGAGGTTGAGGCCATTAACGAAGTTACTGTCCAAAAAGCTAACCAGAAGGCTGTTCGTGGTGTGCCTGATGAAATCAATGCCAAAAATGAGCCCGTTAAAAGCGTTAGCGAAGAAACAGTTGATTTGAGCCGTGTCGTGGCAGCAGTCAAAGAGTATGAGAAGCAAGGCGAAACCGTTGGCGAAGAGGTTAAAGCCGAAATCTTGAAGAACGATAAGTCCGCAACGACTATTTTAGAAGAAACCGGTAAGATTGAAATCCTTAAGACAGTTGAGCCAGAACCGACACCTGAAACAAGTTTTGAGGATCTTGATATTGAGGTGGAAAAGCAACACCGAGTTGAGGATGTGGCAGCAGAAGTCGCCAACTATCTCCAAACGGTACTTGATGGTATGGATGTAGAAGCAGAGCTGGATCTCAGCCATAACAACCGCTCTATTAATATTCAGATTGAAACCAATGAGCCAGGGCGAGTGATTGGCTATCATGGCAAAGTGCTAAAATCCCTTCAACTCTTGACCCAGAACTATATTTACAACAACTATTCCCGCAATTTTTACGTCAGCCTCAATGTCAATGACTATGCGGAGCACCGTGCGGAGGTTCTCCAAGGCTATGCGCAAAAAGTCATTGACCGTGTCTTAGAGACAAATTCAGCTTACCATACTGACCCTATGTCCAACAATGAGCGCAAGATGATTCACCGCATCGTGTCCAAGGTGGACGGTGTGACGTCTTACTCAGAAGGTAACGAACCGCATCGCTACGTGGTTATTGATATTGATGGCCGTGATGCTTAATATGACACTAACAGGGCTCGAAAGGAGCTCTGTTTTGTTATAGCTGGTCCTTGGATGTCCTATAAGATGGAATGTCGGTCTAGGAAAGTCTATCTTTTAGCGTAAAGGGTTGGACTTTTACTTGTTTTTTTCACAATTATTAGTCAAGTCGGTGATAAGTGGCTTGACAAATGGGTGCTATTTGGATAGAATAGTAAAGTATGTTTAGTAACTGATCAAAATAGCCGGCTAAACGAATACGAAAATTCTAGAGGAGGTATTCATCGTGAAACGTACTTTTCAACCAAGTAAAATCCGTCGTGCGCGTAAACATGGTTTCCGTAACCGTATGTCAACTAAAAATGGACGTCGCGTATTAGCAGCTCGTCGCCGCAAAGGCCGTAAAGTTTTAGCTGTTTCTTAAGAGACGACAAGAGAAAACCAATGGGAACTCGAGCCTGTTGGTTTTTTGTTTTTCCCTTGGGAATCTGGATGAAGAATCATTTAGAATAATTTGTTAAAATCGTAGAAAAACGATATAATGGAAACGAATACAATGCTTATTAAGAGCTTTTTGATGAAGGCTGCGCTGCTAGGACATGATGCCGATTTTATGGGGAGATGCTGGATAAGGCTAGAAGGTTTTTAGGCCAGGGCAGTCAAAGCGACCGTTAGATTGATGTCTGAATGCGGTTGTGTAAGCAATGGGAGATAAAGTTAATAAAAGCTATTTGATATCCTGCATAGGACAGTATTTAACTGATTCTGAAGGAGGTTATTATGGAAAGATTGGTTCAATCCTTTAAAAAAGACTGGAAAAATGTCCATGGGTTTATGATTCCGGGGATTCTCCTGAGTTTATTATTGGGGCAATTCAGAACAGTTTACTTTTCACTTTCCCTGCTGATGCTTAGCTCGTTGTTTTACATAGCTTGTACCTTGTTGATAGAAGAGACTAAGCTAAAATGGTCTCTATATGGACTTCTTACCCTGCTTGGTGGTTTTGTCTTATTTTATATTTTTTAGAAAACCAAAGAAGGATGATTTTTCTCTAGTCTGAGAATAGGGTTTAGCTCAATTTAGTTCTGCGAATGATCCGACCCTGCTTCTGGTAGAGGTCTGAAGGACCTTTCGTGGTGGGCTGCCTAGTCCTCCTGGCCTCGTTTCTGTAGAGGTTTGCGACTTTCAGCATCACAGATAATGATTCGTCTTTTGTGTTGCACTTCATTTTACAATGGGGCAAATGAAAAAGTTGAACTTTTCTCTTGACAAGAATCAGAAGAACTGGTAGAATAGTTTTTGTTGCTAGCGGGGATGGCGGAATTGGCAGACGCGCAGGACTAAGGATCCTGTGGCCGCTTTAGGCTGTGTGGGTTCAAGTCCCACTCTCCGCATCGTACAAAAAGAAGCAGAAATTTCTGTTTCTTTTTTGTTTTCCAGTCTTCAAATATCAGAACTGAAGAGGAAATCATGAGCAGGGCCCGGGAAAGAGGACCTAGATTTGCTTAGTTCCTTTGTTGTAACCTTTAAAACATTAAATAATCAGAAAACTTTAATAAATGGTTGCGCTTTTTTCTATTTTTTGTTATGGTTAGAGAGAAGCAGAACAAAAAGGAGCCATAGTGATTCGAAAATATCCATTCATTCTAACGATTATCTTAATAGGTCTAATAATATGTTCCTTAACAATAGGAGTTTCTGAAGACTTTTCCTGGTGGAGCTTATTCAAGGGCGAGTCTGCTAGCTGGCTAATTTTCACTGCTTCCCGCCTTCCTAGGACCCTCAGTATCCTCCTTGCAGGATCTGCCATGGCTGTAGCAGGACTTTTGATGCAGGCGGTTATGCAGAATAATTTTGCAGCGCCCTCGACAGTTGGAACAATCGAAGGAGCTCAGCTGGGAATATTGATCAGTCTGTTTTTATTTCCGTCAGCTACTTTAGTGCAGAAGATGACCTTGGCCTTTGTGAGTTCGATCTTCCTCACCTTCTTATTCTTGAGATTAACTAGGGCTTTGCGCCTACAAGAACGGTGGTTACTGCCTTTGATTGGCCTTGTCTATAGTGGGATAATCGGCTCATTTGCGGGGATCATGGCTTACCATTACAACCTGGTTCAATCGTTTTCATCTTGGTTGCAGGGATCATTTTCAATGATACAGAAGAATCAATACGAATGGCTTTTTTTCAATCTCCTGATTTTGATCTTGGTGTGGCGTCTATCGGCCAGTTTTACCCTGATGGGACTTGGAGAAGCCTCCAGTCAAGTGCTTGGTTTGGATTATCGTAAATACGAATGGCTCTCTATTTCTTTGGTGGCGCTAACGACGAGTGTGACGGTTATTACGGTTGGTTCGCTACCTTTTTTGGGAGTCATTGTGCCCAATATCGTTAGAATCTATAAGGGAGACCATCTTGAGCAGACTCATCTTTCGGTAGCACTCATTGGTGCAATTCTGGTGCTTGTCTGCGATTGTTTGGCACGCTGGCTGATCGCTCCTTATGAGCTTCCAGTCAGTTTGATTTTGGGAATTATCGGTAGCGGTACCTTCGTTCTCCTGTTATTATGGAAGGGACGTTTTTATGAACAAAATGACTAATTCATCTCAAAAACGAATCCTTTTGCTAATGACTCTAGTGATCTTAGGAATTGTTCTTTATTATGCTCCGATTAGCCAAGTCTTAACCCCATATGCACTGAAGGCAAGGACGCAAAAATTAGTGGCCTACCTCTTGGTAGCTGTGGGCGTTGGTTTTAGTAGCATTAGTTTTCAAACAATCACAGGCAATCGCCTCTTAACACCGGGGATTCTGGGGCTGGAATCGTTCTATGTCCTCTTGCAGACGCTCCTCTATTGGTTTTCCTGGCGTTTATTTGGGCAATTAACCCTCCATCCCATCCTGTCTTTTCTGGCCTTGATCGCAATCCAGTCTGGTCTCTTTCTTCTTCTGCAACCGGCTTTTACTTACCTATCCAAGCAGGGGGTATTGTTACTTCTTTTGGTTTGCATGTCATTGGGAACCTTGTTTCGGAGTTTGTCAACCTTTTTGCAGGTGACTATGGATCCCAATGAGTACGACCAATTGCAAGCCCGATTATTTCCGAGTTTCCAACGCGCCAATATGGCGATTTTAAGCATTAGTGCCATTATTTTAATCCTTGTCCTGGTTCTTATCTGGAAAAAAGCGGCCATTCTTGATGTCTGGCATTTAGGACGAGACAATGCGGTGCTGCTTGGAATTGATGTGCAAAGAGAAGAGAGAAGCCTACTCTGTCTGATTGTCCTGATTGTAGCGGTTCTGACGGCCTTGGTTGGCCCTTTGACCTATATTGGATTTTTGATATCCAATATCAGCTACCAAATCAGTCGGACCTATCGCCATCAGGAATTATTTATCCTTTCTAGTTTGATAGGTTTTTTGGTTTTGTTAGTGGGGCAATTCATTGTCGAGCGTTTATTTGGCTATCGGCTCAATATCAGTATGGTGATTGAACTGTTGGGCGGTTTGCTCTTCTTTTACTTGATTTTTAGGGAGAAAAAAAGCTTATGAAGTTAGAGGCTATTTCGAAACGGTTTCGAGACGACCCTATCTTAAAAGAGGTATCGTTAGAAATAACTCCAGGGAGTTTTACGGCCTTTATAGGGCCAAATGGAGCAGGCAAATCAACGCTTGTTAACATCATGAGTCGATTGATCACTAAGGATGGCGGAGCTGTTTGGATCAAGGGGCAGGAGATAGAGCATTGGAATAACAAGGAGTTAGCCAAGGAACTTTCTCTCTTGAAGCAATCTCAACACCTTCAAAGCAAGCTGACTGTTGAAGAATTGGTCGGATTTGGACGCTACCCCTATAGCGGGAACCGGCAGGCTGCTGAGGATCGGGTGAAGATTCAGGAAGCCCTGCGCTACGTGGCCTTAGATGCGATGCAGCAGCGCTATATCCACAGCTTATCTGGCGGACAGTTGCAACGGGCCTTGATCGCCATGGTTTTAGCGCAGGATACGGATTTTATCTTATTGGATGAACCCTTAAATAATTTAGATATGAAGCAGAGCCTAGCCATCATGACCATTCTTCGTAACATGGTAGATCAACTGGGGAAGACAGTGGTCATGGTCATTCACGACATCAATGTGGCTGCTCGCTTTGCTGACGAAATGGTAGCCTTTAAAGAAGGACAAGTCTTTTTCAAAGGGAAGACGCAAGAAGTGATGAAAAAGGAGGTGTTGGATGCCTTATATGATATGTCGGTTACCTTGGTTGAGGTAAATGGAAAACAAGTTTGTGTGTATTGAGAATGAAAGGAAATTAATATGAAACACTATTTTAAATCGATTTTTGGCGCTGTAGCTCTTCTTTTAATTCTTGTGGGGCTGGCAGCCTGTGGGACCAAGACGACACAGCCAGCAAAGGAGAGCGCTGAGGAAGCACCGACAGAAGTAGTGATTGGAGAAGTCCGTGTTCCAGTCAACCCTAAAAAGATTGTCTCCTTTGACTTGGGAGCCGTAGATACCATCCGTGCTCTAGGGAAAGAAGACAGTATTGTCGGTTTGCCGACGCAAGGTCTGCCAGCCTACCTATCTGATTTTTTGGATAGACAGAGTGTAGGAAACATGAAGGAGCCTGACCTGGAGGCTGTGGCAGCCCTAGAGCCTGATTTGATTATCGCCTCTGGCCGGACAGTTGAATACATGGAACAGTTCAAAGAGATTGCCCCAACGATTGTTTTTGAAACAGACAATGCCAATTATTGGTCGTCGGTCAAGGAAAATATTGCCAGTTTAGCGGCGATTTTCGGGGAAGAAGCTGTGAAAGATGCAGAGAAACAATTGGCAGATTTGGACCAGCAAATTCAAGAGCTAGCTGCAGCCAATCAAGCGTCGAATAAAAAAGCCCTCGCCATGATTTTAAACGAAGGGAATATGGCCATCAATGGAGCAAATTCTCGCTTTGCCTTCTTGTATCACACTCTTGGCTTCCATCCAACGGATGCTAAAATTGAAGAATCACGTCATGGCCAGGAAATTAGTTTTGAAGGGATCAATGAAATCAATCCAGACCTGATTTTTGTCCTGAATAGAACCGTCGCAATCGGAGGGGATAACTCAAGTAACGAAGCGCTTTTGAGGAATGAATTGATCCAGTCAACAAATGCTGGTCAAAATGATGGAATCATCACTTTAACATCAGACCTGTGGTATCTAAGCGGAGGAGGCTTAGAATCCATCCAGCTGATGGTTGATGATGTGAAAGACTATGCCAAGTAGTTCTGTTTTTCTGAAAAAGTGTGAAAACTTGAACATTGATTTAAAATTCAGCTAGCCTTTTTCTAAAAATAATGGTAAAATAGGGGTGTATGGGAATTAAGCCCAAAAAATAAAGGAGGCTACACAATGCCATTAGTTTCAGCAGCAGAATTTGTCAAAGCAGCTCGTGAAAACGGCTATGCGGTCGGCGGATTTAACACAAACAACCTTGAGTGGACTCAGGCTATCTTGCGTGCAGCAGAAGCCAAACAAGCTCCAATCCTTATCCAAACCTCTATGGGTGCGGCCAAATACATGGGCGGTTACAAGGTTGCTCGTAACTTGATCGCCAACTTGATCGAGTCTATGAACATCACTGTACCAGTTGCTATCCACCTTGACCACGGCCACTACGAAGACTCACTTGAGTGTATCGAAGCTGGTTACACGTCTATCATGTTTGACGGTTCACACTTGCCAGTGGAAGAAAACCTTGAGAAAGCTCGCGAAGTGGTTGCCCTTGCTCATGCTAAAGGTATCTCAGTTGAGGCTGAAGTGGGTACCATCGGTGGTGAAGAAGACGGTATCGTTGGTAAGGGCGAATTGGCACCAATCGAAGACGCTATCGCTATGGTTGAAACAGGAATCGACTTCTTGGCAGCTGGTATCGGTAACATCCACGGTCCATACCCAGCAAACTGGGAAGGTCTTGACCTTGATCACTTGAAGAAATTGACAGAAGCTGTTCCAGGTTTCCCAATCGTTCTTCACGGTGGTTCAGGTATCCCTGATGAGCAAATCCAAGAAGCAATCCGTCTTGGTGTTGCAAAAGTAAACGTGAACACAGAAGGTCAAATCGCCTTCGCAGAAGCTACTTTGAAATTTGCTTCTGAGTACGCTGCAGACAAGGCTGGTTACGACGCGAAGAAACTCTTCGACCCACGTAAGTTCTTGGCACCTGGTATCAAGGCTGTTCAAGACGCCATCGAAGAGCGTATCGATGTCTTCGGTTCAGCCAACAAGGCATAATTTATACAGAAAAGAGTTCCTTAGTGGAGCTCTTTTTCCTGTTCATTTTTTCTATTCTGTCAGTTCTGAGAGTTAGCTGACTAGCGAGCAAATAAAGTATCATAATTTAGGAAAGCAGTCTTCGGATTGCTTTTTCGTTTCAAGACTTGTCATCCTTACGGATTTTCTGCCAACCAAAGTCTGAATTTGAGCACCTAAAGCTTTAATCATTTAGGAAGCGCTAGTTTTAATAAGAACAGTTTGATTGGAGGGGAGAGAATGGGTCCTTAGGGAACATAGCTAAAGGAGGTGGTTTGAGCAGGACTTGGATCAGGGGGCTGAACCTTTTTGTAGGCGTTTTCTTATAGTTAGGTTGGTTTTTCTCGTAAAATATTGATAAAACCCACTTGCTAAATAAGTGGGAATCTGATATACTGTGTAAGTATGTGGTGCTAGCACATCCTTATATAGACTACGTAGGAGGAAATACAAAATGGCTAAAGTATGTTATTTTACAGGTCGTAAGACTGTATCAGGCAACAATCGTTCACACGCCATGAACCAAACCAAACGTACAGTGAAACCAAACCTTCAAAAAGTGACTGTCCTTATCGATGGTAAACCTAAAAAAGTTTGGGCTTCAGCGCGTGCGCTTAAATCTGGTAAAGTAGAACGCATTTAAAAGGCAGCCTTGAGGCTGTTTTTTTGTGCCTTGAAGGTTAGGAATTGTCAGTTTTTTAGAACTCAAGAAACAGCTAAGCCTTTGTGGTCAAGTCTATATTTTGCAGGCTTAATTTTTACACTTGCTTCTAAATATGGTAAAATGAAGTATCAGACTAAATGAGGTAGTAAAAATGACTGTAAAGATTAACACAAAAGATGGTCAAATCGAATTGACAGATGATGTCATTGCGACTGTTGTTGGCTCTGCGACAACAGAAATTTTTGGTGTGGTTGGGATGGCTAGCAAGGCAGCTATTAAGGACAATTTCAATGCTTTGTTGCGCCGTGAAAACTATGCCAAGGGTGTGGTGATCAAGACTGATGAAGAAGGCCGTATTGCAGTTGATGTTTACACGGTGATGAGCTATGGTGTTAAGATTAGTGAGGTTTCTAAGAATATTCAAGAAAGTGTCAAGTTTCACTTACAAAATCATTTAGGGATTTCAGCTGAGACAGTCAATGTCTTTGTTCAAAATATCAAGGTCGTAGGAGAGTAATCGTGTCAAAAATCACAACCAGTTTATTTCAAGAAATGGTTCAGGCGGCATCAACGCGTCTGAACAAACAGGCAGACTATGTTAATTCGTTAAATGTTTTCCCAGTGCCAGATGGTGATACAGGAACCAATATGGGAATGACCATCACCAACGGTGCCAAGGAAGTCGCTAGTAAGCCTGCGTCAACAGTAGGAGAGGTGGGACAAATTCTCTCAAAAGGCCTGTTGATGGGAGCGCGTGGTAACTCAGGTGTGATTACATCTCAGTTATTCCGTGGATTTGGTCAAGCGATTCGTGATAAAGAAGAACTCGATGGTAAAGACTTGGCTCGTGCTTTTCAAAATGGTGTAGAAGTCGCTTATAAGGCGGTTATGAAGCCTGTAGAAGGGACTATTTTGACCGTTTCTCGTGGCGCCGCGACTGCTGCCTTGAAGAAGGCTGAAGAGACAGATGATGCTGTTGAGGTTATGCGGGCAGCGCTTGAAGGAGCCAATCGTGCGCTCAAGAAAACACCTGATCTCTTGCCGGTTTTGAAGGAAGTTGGTGTGGTTGACTCAGGTGGTCAAGGTCTTGTATACATCTACGAGGGCTTCTTGTCTGCCTTGACAGGTGAATACATCGCATCAGAAGACTTCGAAGTAACGCCGGCTGTGATGAGTGAGATGATCAACGCAGAGCACCATAAGGCGGTCGTTGGTCATGTGGCGACAGAAGATATTACCTTTGGCTACTGTACTGAAATTATGGTAGCATTGCGTCAAGGGCCAACCTACATCAAAGAGTTCGACTACGAAGAATTTCAGGGCTATTTGAGTAATTTGGGAGATTCTCTTTTGGTGGTCAATGATGATGAAATCGTTAAGGTCCATGTCCATACCGAGGATCCGGGACTTGTCATGCAAGAAGGTCTTAAATATGGTAGCCTTGTCAAAGTCAAGGTTGATAACATGCGTGAGCAGCATGAAGCCCAAGTAGAGCGTGTAGCTACTCCAGTAGGTCCTCAAAAGGAATATGGAATTATTGCTGTTTCGGCAGGAGATGGACTGGCTGAAATCTTTAAAGCCCAAGGTGTGGACTATGTTATTTCTGGTGGACAGACCATGAATCCGTCCACGGAGGATATTGTCAAGGCGATCGAAGAAGTTAATGCAAAGAACATCATTCTCTTACCAAACAACAAAAATATCCAAATGGCGGCAGAGGCAGCAGCAGAAGTTGCAGAGCAACCAACGGTCGTTGTAGCTTCGCGGACCATTCCGCAAGGGCTAACAAGTCTTTTAGCCTTTGACGATAGTAAGACGCTTGAAGCTAACCATCAAGCCATGACCCAAGCCTTGTCGCAGGTTATTAGTGGCAGTATCACGACTGCTGTGCGTGATACCACCATCGATGGCCTGGAAATTCATGAAAAGGACAACCTGGGGATGGTAGACGGCAAGATTCTTGTGTCTGAGCCGGATATGGCTAAAACTTTAGCGGATACATTTGACCATATGTTAGATGAAGATAGCGAGATTGTGACCATCTATCTTGGCGAAGGGTCAGATCAAGCACTTATTCAGGACTTAGCTGATCAATTACAAGAGAGGTTTGAAGATCTTGAAGTAGAAATTTACCAAGGCGATCAGCCAGTTTACCCTTATTTGTTTAGTGTAGAATAATTTAGGAACTCCTCTCTCTTATTGGGTGAGGAGTTTTTTGTCATTATATGGTAAAAAATAGTTGCATTTTTTCGAAAACATGGTATCATATTAAGAAAGTTTTGGAATTTTTAGAAAATAGAGCAAAGGAGGGAATATGGCGAAAGATAAGCTCAATGAGCCTAAGAAGGGTTCGCAACTGGTTCTTGAAACCTTACAAGGGCTAGGAGTGGATACGATTTTCGGCTATCCAGGTGGTGCTGTTTTACCACTTTATGATGCAATTTATCAATTTGAGGGCATTCAACATGTCTTGTCAAGGCACGAACAAGGATCTCTCCATGAAGCTGAAGGTTATGCTAAATCAACTGGGAAAATTGGCGTTGCCCTGGTAACCTCTGGTCCAGGTGCGACCAATGCTATCACAGGTATTGCGGATGCCATGGCAGACAGTGTCCCCTTGCTTGTCTTTACTGGTCAGGTAGCGACACCAGGAATCGGTAAAGATGCCTTTCAAGAAGCAGATATTGTTGGTCTGACCATGCCGATCACCAAGTACAATTATCAAATTCGCCACACAGAAGATATCCCTAGGGTTATCACAGAGGCGATCCATATTGCGACGACAGGTCGTCCTGGTCCGGTTGTTATTGATATCCCTAAGGATATTCAGGAACGTGAAGTGATAGCAGTGACCAATCCGACGCTTGACTTACCTAGCTACCAGCCGACTATCGAGCCGAATGGCCTGCAACTGAAACGATTGGTAGACCAGCTTACAGCTGCCAAACGCCCAGTCATTTTAGCTGGTGGAGGGGTGGCTTACGCTGGTGGAGCAGATGCCTTGCGTCTCTTTGCGGAGCGGTATCAAATCCCTGTCGTAACCACGCTCTTAGGTTTGGGTGTTATGCCGCATGACCATCCTCTGAATCTGGGCATGGGAGGCATGCACGGCTCTTATGCGGCCAATATGGCACTGACAGAAGCAGACTACATGATTAACTTTGGGTCGCGCTTTGATGATCGTCTGACGGGTAATGTGACGACTTTTGCCAAGGATGCTTTTGTGGCCCATGTCGATATTGATCCAGCAGAGATTTCTAAAATCATTCGGGCGGATATTCCTATTGTGGGTGATGCTAAGAGGGCACTTGAGGGGTTGCTGAAACTAGAAACAGTTGAGGTGGATACGTCTGCTTGGATCAAGCAAGTGACCTTTAACAAGAATCGCGTGAAGCCGTATCATAGGTCCCTAGACTTTATTCAGCCCCAGGAAGTGATCGAAGTGATTGGTCAATTGACCAAGGGTGAGGCGATAGTGGTGACGGATGTCGGTCAGCACCAGATGTGGGCGGCCCAGTATTATCCTTACAAGCACGGGCGTCAGTTGGTCACATCAGGTGGTCTTGGGACCATGGGCTTCGGTATTCCGGCAGCCATCGGAGCTAAATTGGCCAATCCTGATAAGGAAGTGATCCTCTTTGTCGGGGACGGAGGTTTCCAGATGACCAACCAAGAAATGGCCATCTTGAATGGTTACGGTGTGCCAATAAAAATTATCCTGCTCAACAATCACTCCTTGGGAATGGTTCGCCAGTGGCAAGAATCCTTCTACAGTGAGCGTCGAAGCGAGTCAACCTTTGACGCTGAGCCTAATTTCCAGCTCCTGGCTCAGGCTTACGGGGTCAAATCTTACCACTTTAAAGATCCAAAGACCATTGTCAAAGATTTAGAAGTGCTTACGGAGGATGTCCCGATGTTGATAGAGGTTTCGATTTCAAATCGTGAGCGGGTTTATCCGATGGTTCCGAGCGGTAAGAGCAATTTTGAAATGTTGGGGGTGGAATTCAATGCGTAGAATGTTAACAGCAAAACTCCGTAACTCAACAGGTGTTCTCAACCGATTCACAGGTGTCCTTTCTCGTCGCCAGGTCAATATCGAGTCCATCTCAGTCGGTCATACCGAAGACAAAACGATTTCCCGAGTGACGCTCATCATTGATGTGGCAACCTTTGAGGAAGTCGAACAAATCATCAAGCAACTGAATCGTTTGATTGACGTTGTGCGAGTCAGGGATATCACAGACCTTCCGCATTTGGAGCGGGAAGTGATCCTGGTTAAGATTTCGGCGCCTCCTATCAAACGGGCAGAAATCTTGGCTATTATCCAGCCTTTTAGGGCATCGGTAGTGGACGTGGCACCCAAGTCAATCACGATTCAGATGACAGGAGGCTCTGAAAAAATAGAAGCTCTCCTAAGAGTGATCACACCTTATGGTATAAAGAACGTTGCTCGCACAGGGGTGACAGGCTTTACCAGAGACTAGCCAGCACAGGCTTAAAAAGCAGAATTTATTAAAAAGAAAAGAGAAACAATATGGCAGTTCAAATGCAATACGAAAAAGATGTTCAAGTCGCAGCCCTTCAAGGCAAAAAAATCGCCGTAATCGGTTATGGCTCACAAGGCCATGCCCACGCACAAAACTTGCGTGACTCAGGCAATGACGTCATCATCGGTGTACGTGCAGGGAAGTCATTCGATAAAGCAAAAGAAGATGGCTTTGAGGCTTATTCTGTCGCAGAAGCGACTAAGTTGGCAGATGTTATCATGATTTTGGCGCCTGACGAGATTCAAGCGGACACCTACAAAGAAGAAATCGAGCCAAACTTGGAAGCAGGGAACGCTCTAGGCTTTGCTCATGGCTTTAACATTCACTTTGAATTTATCAAGGCGCCTGCTGATGTGGATGTCTTCATGGTAGCGCCAAAAGGACCTGGTCACTTGGTGCGTCGGACTTATGAGGAAGGTTTTGGGGTTCCTGCACTTTATGCAGTTTACCAAGATGCGACAGGAAATGCCAAGAACATTGCGATGGACTGGGCTAAAGGAGTGGGTTCTGCGCGTGTGGGTCTTCTTGAGACTACTTTCAAAGAAGAAACGGAAGAAGATTTGTTTGGTGAGCAAGCGGTTCTCTGTGGTGGTTTGACAGCCTTGATTCAAGCTGGTTTTGAAGTCTTGACAGAAGCTGGTTATGCACCAGAATTGGCTTACTTTGAAACTCTTCATGAGATGAAATTGATTGTGGACTTGATCTACGAAGGTGGCTTCAAGAAAATGCGCCAATCTATTTCAAACACAGCCGAGTTTGGAGACTACGTTTCAGGTCCACGCGTGATCACAGATCAGGTTAAGGAAAACATGAAAGCTGTCCTCGCGGACATCCAATCTGGCAAGTTTGCCAATGACTTTGTCAACGACTATAAGGCTGGTCGTCCTAAGCTTCAAGCTTACCGTGATGCCGCTGAAGGTCTTGAAATTGAAAAAGTAGGTGCTGAATTGCGTAAGGCTATGCCATTCGTTAGTCGCAACGACGACGATAACTTTAAGATTTATAACTAAAAAAGATGCTTGTCAGTTGTTGCCCTTGATCTAGGACCAAATGCTTGATAAGACAAAACTTGCTTAAAAAGACTAGGCCTGGCCTAGTCTTTTTGCGGATTTATTTAATACTCAAAGAAAATCAATCTAGCCTAGGAAAGGAAGTTGATATTAGAACTGGAATTTATCGAAGCGGGTTGAGGGTATCTTCAGTTTTCAAAGAGTATTAGCCTAAGAGAGACAGGATATTTTACACCAAACAAGTGATCTATGTTTCGCCTGTTACAATTCTTTAATTGTTTGTCACCAAATAAACTTGTAGTTGACACAAAGCTCTGTTTAAATAGAATTAGCTAAATGGTTTAAGGAGGACAACCAAATGAAGAAATGTTTTACTTTCTTTCTAACGCTATCTATTTTGTTATGGCTAAAAACCAGTCAGGTGACTGCCGAATCGCAAGGTCAAGATAAGGAGGTTCTGATTCAACGCCTTTATTTGAGTAGGGCTCAAGGAGAAGACGCTATCGACCTTGTCAAGCAGTGGGAGCTCTTTCGTGTGAATGTTGATTTCGTAATCCCCGAGGATATTGCTCAGGGCGGTGGAAAAACGGAGATTGTTTTACCTACAGAGTTAAAATTTGGAAATCTGGGAGATTTTGATGTTCAAGATGAAGAGGGTAACGTTATTGGGAAGGCTCGGATGAATCCAGGGACCAAGACGTTAACAGTAACTTATACAGACCAAATACTCAATCGACCGAGAGCGGAAGGGACATTTTTCTTCTATGCTCAAGTGGACCATCATAAGGATATTCCCTATATGATTCCGGTAGATTTTACAGTAGATGGTCAAAGGCTGTCTGCAGGAGAATTAAATTTTGCAGGCAAGGAAGAGCAGGTGGAAACACGTATCAACAAGTCTGCTTGGCAAGAAGATGCCAATCTCAACCAAGCAACCCATGTTGTGTCCCTCAATCGTAGTCAGGAGTCTATGGAGGATCTTGTCGTTTCTGAACAGTTACAGCATCAAAACATGGTCTACTTGTTAGATAGTTTCAGGGTCTACAAGGGGCAATGGTCTTGGCAGAATCATGAATGGGTGTTGATTGATTCGGTAGATATTACAGATCAGGTTTCACTGAGTACCAGCTCTCAATCGTATGAACTTTCCTTGGGAGATTTATCGCCGGAAGAAGGGGTTAGAATTGTGTACAAAACAGAATTGACTGCACTACCTGAGATTGGTCAGCGTTTGGAAAATCAAGTGCATCTTGATAGAGCTGGCCATCTGAGAGAAACAGTAAATGGCGGTTATACCTATAAAAAGGCCGGTGGCTTTTCTCAACAAATGATTTATGGGTTAAGTATTCAGGTTCGAGATAAACAAGGCCTGCCAGTGACAGGGGAGTTTGTTCAGCTCTTTAGAACAGATACCGGAGAATTTGTGTCTTCTGGTTCTATGGACAAGGAAGGTCACTTGATTTTTAGAGACCTCCCTAAAGCTAACTACACGATTCGTATGACAATCATAAAAGATGGAGAAGCAAAAAAGACAGAGTATTTTATTGGCAAAGAAGAGTTTAGTCAAGAAAATCCTATGCTGAACTATTCTATTATTACGAAGGAATAGAAGTATTTCATTTTTAAGAGTGGGGCAGGCAGTCATGATGAAGCTATTGTGATTGTTTGTCTCACTCTTTTTGCTGAAATTTAAAAGATATAAGGAAATGACTCACGATATTTGAATAAAAGATGAAAAATTCAGACTTTTTTGATATACTAGGAGATATTTTAAAAAAGGATGGGCAGTGATGATTGAAGCAAATGATATTGTAAAAGCCTACCATGTACTGAAGGATGTAGCGGTTGAAACACCTCTTGACTATGACCGCTACTTATCGGAGAAATATGGTGCGACTATTTATTTAAAACGGGAAAATGCGCAGAAGGTTCGCTCCTTTAAACTACGGGGGGCCTATTATGCTATCAGTCAGCTGACAGATGAGCAAAAAGCACTCGGAGTGGTTTGTGCCTCTGCGGGCAATCATGCCCAAGGGGTTGCCTATACCTGTCATGAGATGGGGATACCTGCCACTATTTTCATGCCAGTCCCCACTCCTCAGCAAAAAGTTTCTCAGGTCCAATTTTTTGGAGGAGAAACTGTTACGATTCGCTTAGTAGGCGATACCTTTGATGAATCGGCCCAAGCCGCATTAGCTTATGCTAAAGACAAAGGGATGACCTTTATCGATCCCTTTGATGACGCCCATGTCCAGGCAGGACAAGGGACGGTGGCTTATGAGATCATGGCAGTGGCTGAAGATGAAGGGATCTCCTTTGATCACATTTTTATTCCTGTCGGAGGTGGTGGCTTAATTTCTGGCATGTCGGCCTATTTGAAAGAAACGGCTCCAGAGATAAGGATTGTCGGTGTCGAAGCCAGCGGAGCGGCCTCTATGGCGGCTGCCTTTGTAGCTGGTCGGCCTGTTAAGTTAGAGCAAATCGACAAATTTGCAGACGGGATTGCGGTTCAGCAAGTCGGTCAGTTGACCTACCAGGTAGCCAGACGCTATGTTGACCAACTGGTTGCGGTCGATGAGGGCTTGATCTCTGAGACGGTGATTGACCTTTATTCCAAACAAGGGATTGTGGCAGAGCCTGCTGGAGCAGCAACAATTGCTGCTTTGGAGCTACTACGCGAACAAATCAAGGGGAAAACCATTTGTTGTGTGATTTCAGGGGGGAACAACGATATTAACCGTATGCCTGAAATGGAAGAACGTGCCCTGATTTATGACGGGATTAAGCATTACTTTGTGGTTAATTTCCCTCAGCGTCCTGGAGCTTTGCGGGAATTTGTCAACAATATCCTGGGTGAGCATGACGACATCACCCGATTTGAGTACATCAAGCGGGCTAGCCGTGGCAAGGGGCCGGTCTTGATCGGGATTGCCCTTGGTGACAAGGCAGATTACGACGGCTTTATTGAGCGCTTAAGCTCCTTTGATCCTCACTTTATCAATTTACAGGGCAATGAAACCCTCTACGGCTTACTAGTCTAAGCAAAATATCCCTCTGAATTTAGTTTAGGGGGATTTTTTTGTGAGCAATTTCCTTGCAAATATCACTAACTAAAGATATTATAAAGAAAATGGAGGTTATAAGGATGAAAAAAATTGAACTAGGAATCTCAACCTTTGGGGATACAACTGAGCTAGAAAGCACAGGTCAAGCCATCAGTCATGCCCAGCGTCTACGGGATCTGGTTGAGGAGATTGAGTTGGCTGATCAGGTCGGCTTGGATTTTTATGGCATCGGTGAACACCATCGGGAAGACTTTGCCGTGTCTGCGCCAGAAATTGTCCTGGCTGCGGGTGCTGTCAATACCAAAAAGATTCGCCTGAGCTCAGCGGTTAGTGTCCTGTCTTCGATGGACCCTGTTCGCCTTTACCAGCAGTATGCGACTATCGATGCTTTGTCAAATGGCAGAGCAGAAATTATGGCAGGGCGAGGTTCATTCACAGAGAGCTTCCCACTGTTTGGTTATGACTTGAAGGACTATGAAGAACTGTTCGATGAGAAGTTAGACATGCTCCTGGAAATCAAGAAACAAACCAACCTCACATGGTCAGGCAAGCACACGCAGGCTGTTGAGAATAAGCCTGTCGTGCCAAGAGCGGTCCAGGAAGATTTTCCAATTTGGGTAGCGACAGGGGGCAACCTGGACTCTACTGTGAAAATCGCTGAGAAGGGACTGCCGATCGCCTATGCCATTATCGGTGGCAATCCCTTGGCCTTTGGCCGACTGATCCAAGCTTATCGAGAAATCGGACGCCGTTCGGGGCACCAGCCAGAGCGTCTCAAGGTCGGAGCCCATTCCTGGGGCTGGTTGGCTGAGACGGATGAAAAGGCTGTTGCAGACTATTACCATCCGACCAAGGCCATGTCCGATGGCATCGGCAAGACCCGTCCTTACTGGCGTCCGATGACCTATGATTATTATCTGCAAGCTGTCGGTCCAGATGGGGCCATGTTTGTGGGGAGTGCTGAAACGGTGGCCAATAAGATCATCCGTTTGATAGAAAATCTCGATCTGGACCGCTTCATGATGCACCTGCCAATCGGGTCCATGCCCCATGAGGAAACCTTGAAAGCCATCCGCATTTATGGGGAGGAAGTGGCTCCGAGAGTGAGGGCTTATTTTGAAAAAGGCTAAAAATTTCAGTTTTTTTGGCCATAGAAGGACAAAAAGTACATAAAGTAGATAAAAAACAGATTTTAGACAGAGATCTAATAGAAAATTAAACTATAATTTAGCTATCAAATAGTGAAGGAAGGTTTTTTTCTATGGAGTCACGTAAACTAAGAAAATTATGTAGAGTTGCACTAACAGCTGCGCTCTTGGGTGGGATGGCGATTAACCAAGTGCCGGTCTTAGCTCAGGTGAGTGATGCTGGGACAACGGGTGCTGCGAATGAGATTATTTCAAGGGACCCTAATGCAAAGAGATTGACTGAAGTTCTTAAGAGTAAGGACTTTAAACCTGAAGATGTTAAGTTAGTATTGAAAGACTTGTTGCCTGAAACCTTGGCTTATTACTACGATAAGACAGATATTCTTTCTATTTTAGTTGATTCAGATGATGAGGCTATCAAGCGGTTAAAGCAGCTTTTCTTGGAAGAGATTGGCACACGTTTTCCTAATGTGCTGAAGAAACAACCAGATCAGAAAGCTGATGAACTCCAAAAGCAAGTGTTGGAACAACAAAAGCAGATTGAGGAATTGCAAAATGAGCATCGCGAGTTAATAAAAACTACTGACGAAGAGAATAAGAAGCAAGTCGAAAAGCTTAGCATGGCTTTTGATGAATTGAATCGAATTAAAGCCGAGAATGAAAAGCTTAAAGAAGACTTGGCAGCTAAAGATGGGACACAGAAAGCTAGAGAACTAGAAAACCGTCTCAAAGAAACCGAAAATAAACTAGAGCAAAGTAAGTCAGAACTAGAGGAAGTTAAAAAAGAACTCGCTAAAAAAGAATCAGAAGCTGAACAGCAAAGTAGAGACTTAGAAGCTCTTCGTAAGGAGAAAACAGGCTTAGATCATACGAACAAGGACTTAGAATCAAAAAATAAGAAATTAGAAGAGCGCCTAGAAAAATCTGAACAAGATAGACAAAGCTTACAAGAACAGCGAGAGAAAGCTTTGAGTGAAGCTGAAGCGCTTAAAAAAGAAAAAGAGGACATCGAGGCTGAAAGAAATAATCAGAAGCATCAACTGGAAACCTTAGAACGCCAGAAAGCTGAGCTTGAGAAAGAAAAAGGTGCTATTGCTACTAAGATTGCTGAATTAGAAGAGGCGCTTAAGAAAGCTCCAAATGGCAGCGAGTTACTTGATAATGTCCAACTGAAAGCTGAGAAAGACAGGCTTGAACAAGAGCGTCAAGCGTTGCAAGAAAAAGCAGAAGACCTTGCTGAACAGTTGGAAGCGTCTAAAAACCAAGCAGAAACGCTTAGTCAAGACAAGGCTCGCCTTGAGAAAGAAGCAACTGATAACCAACAACGGTTGACAGAGCTGCAAGAAAAAGAAAAAAGCTTGAGCGCGGAAAAGGCTAGCCTTCAGGAAAGGATTAACACCCTTCAACAGCAACTCGAAAACAAGGTAGTTCCTGAAGAAAAACCTCAAGTCCCTACGCCTAACGCTGAGCTTGACCAGCTTAAGGCTCAACTGGTGACATTGGAAGCGAAACAACAAGCTCTTGAGACCGAGAAGGCTACCCTGCAGCAGCAAGCCCAAGAACAAGCTCAACAATTGACTCGACTACAAGAAGAGCTTGCCAATAAAGTGGCTGAAGTTGAGAAAGCTCAAGGAGACTTGCAAGCAGAAAAGGCAGCGGCTGAAAAAGCCCTAGCTGATAAAGATAGAGCGCTAGAAAACGTGACTCTTGAGCTTCAAAAATCTCAAGCGGCCAATCAACAATTGGGAGAGGACAAGGCTCAACTTGAGCAAGAATTGGCTTCCTTGAGGATGCGTCTTGAAGATGCTAATCAAAAAGTGAACAGTTTGCAACAAGAAAAAGCGGCGTTAGTCGAAAAAGAGCAAGAGCTACTCAAGAAAATAGAAGCCTTGCAGAACGGTATGCTTCCAACACCGAAAGCGGAAAGCACGCCTGTTCCATCTGAGCCAAAAACTCCAAGTCTCCCAGAGAAGCAAGAGAGTGTGCCGACAGAACGGACACAACCAGCTCTTCCAGAGAAAGCAGAAAAAGCCCCTTCAGAAACAGAGACGCCAAGCCTTCCAGAGAAGAAGGAGCATGTGCCGGCAGATCCAAAACAACCAGGTCAACCAGAGAAGAAAGATAATCTTCCTTCTGAGCCGAAGAAGGAGATGCAACCAGATGATCCTCAATCTAAACGGTTGAAACCAAACTATTCACCGCTACCATCCTCTCCTAAGGCAAAAGAAGATAAAACAGTGAAGAAGAGCGAATCGCAACAAGAAAAAGCGCCAGATGTTTCCTTCCCAACCTATCGAAAAGGGATGATGCCTGATGCTAAAGCTTCTTCTAAGCCTGTAGCAAGCCCTAAAAAATCATCAGAAATGGCCAAAAAACAACTACCTCAGACTGGTGATAGCGTTCAAGGCTTCTGGCAATTTGGATTGCTGACAGCGATTGCTGGAATGGTTGTATCATTTCGAAGGAAAAAAAGTGAAGATTAACTAGGCATGAGGTATCAAGGAGGAAGAAAATCACAAAACAATCTTACAGCGTTCGGTCTTAGTGACTTGTGTTTAGAACAGCCATAAGTTGTCGATTTTCTTTCAACCGTCTCATCAATGGTGGCGATAAAATAAATGGATCGGAAAAACTTGTATCTAGTGTCTCAGGATATTTTATCCTTACTTTGGCAGATATAGCTCCATATCTCTTTACATTTTTTTACTTGTTTGCTATACTATACATATAAACTATCAATAGGGGGCTTTGTAGTGGAAGGTTTTATGAGTTTAATTATTTTCGTTGTTCTACTGACTATTCTGTTCTTAGTTTTGCTATCCTGTCTTTATGTAGTCAAACAGCAGACAGTGGCCATTGTTGAACGGTTTGGGAAGTACCAACGAACAGCAACGGCTGGGATTCAGTTCAAGCTACCTTTTGGGATCGATCGCATTGCGGCCCGTATCCAGTTGCGTGTTTTGCAAAATGACATGATTGTAGAGACGAAAACCAACGATAATGTTTTCGTAACAATGAATGTGGCAACTCAGTACCGAGTGGATGAACAAAATGTCACAGACGCCTACTACAAGCTGATGCGGCCTGAAGAACAGATTAAGTCTTACATTGAAGATGCATTGCGTTCATCAGTTCCAAAACTAACCTTGGATGAGTTGTTTGAGAAGAAAGACGAAATCGCTCTTGAAGTTCAAAAACAGGTGGCCGAAGAGATGTCTACCTATGGGTATATCATTGTAAAAACTCTGATTACTCGGGTTGATCCAGACAGTGAAGTTAAGCAGTCCATGAACGAGATCAACGCGGCTCAGCGCAAGCGTGTAGCAGCTCAAGAATTGGCCAATGCTGATAAGATAAAAATCGTGACGGCAGCCGAAGCGGAAGCTGAGAAAGATCGCCTGCATGGGGTTGGTATTGCTGAACAACGTAAGGCCATTGTAGATGGTTTGGCGGATTCTATTCAGGAATTGCGTGATGCAAATGTTTCTTTGGATGAGGAGCAGATTATGTCTATCCTCTTGACTAACCAATACTTAGACACGCTTAATCAGTTTGCTGAAAAAGGAAACCAGGCAATCTTCTTGCCCAACAGTCCACAGGCTGTTGATGATATTCGGACACAAATTTTGTCAGCTTTAAAGGTTAAGTAACCTTAAAATTGGAAAAAAGTGATTGATTCGTCCAACTTTGTATGCTATAATACATAATTAGGAAATTTTAAAAAAAGGAGGCTATCAAGCGTGACTAACTATGAAAAAGTCGAAGCAGTTGTCAACTGGGTGCGTGAGAAGAAATTAACGGGGTACCGTATCAGTAAAGAAACAAACGCACGTGAGATGTCAATTATTGCGTTGGCTCAAGGCCGTGCAAAGATTGACAACATTTCATTTGCAACAGCGCTAGGTTTGATTGATTTTTACGATAAAAATCATGAAAAATACGATGATTAATTAATTATAAAAAGGCTGGAACCAAGGTTTCGGCTTTTTTTGCTACGGAGAACAGTTTTTGCTTGCTTTTTAAGAAGTAAGGGGTTACAATTGATTTGTAGACAAAAATCATTTTTTAGAACTTTGTCAGGAGGTGATTGACGTTTTAAACGAAAAAGAACAGGCAATTCTAGAAGTGATCCGCCAGTATCCCTTCTACTCGCAACAGGAGATTGCTGACCAGCTGGGGATGTCTAGATCTAGTATCGCTAATATGATATCTGATTTGATCAAGCGGAATTATCTTCTAGGTAGGGCCTATGTGATCAATGACGATGCTCCGATTATCTGTATCGGAGGGATGAATGTTGACCGTAAGTTCTATGCCTGCCAAGAGTTGATTTTAAAGACATCTAACCCCGTTCGAAGCGAGGTATCAATAGGGGGTGTAGGACGCAATATTGCTGAAAATTTGGGACGTTTGGGCGAAAATGTCCTCATGCTATCCCGAGCTGGCAATGACCAAGATTGGGAATTGATCAAAAATCAATCGCAGTCCTATATCAATCTAAGGCAGGTGGATATTGACCCAGGTCAGACGACAAGTTCCTATACGGCTGTTATTGATTTGGACGGAGAAATGAGTCTAGCCTTAGCCAATATGGCTATTTGCGATACCATGACGGTATCCTGGCTCCAGCAGTACGAGGACCTGATCAGCCGTGCAAGTCTCTTGGTTGTGGATCTGAATCTTCCCAAGGAAAGTCTGGCTTATCTGATCGCCTTGGCCAAGGAGCGAAAGGTTGCTTTGGCTCTTATTCCTGTGTCGGCTCCCAAGATGGCCCATCTGCCCAAGGATTTGACAGGTGTAGAGTGGTTGATCGTTAACCAAGATGAGAGCGAGTTTTTCTTTGACCGGAAGGTTGGGTCAGAAGCTGATTTTGAGGCACTGGCTGAGTCTTGGCTGGCTTGTGGTGTTGGGCAGGTTCTGGTCACCAGAGGCGCCAAGTCCATGCTCTATGCTAGGGCTGGTGGCGAGAAGCTCATGATTTCGCCCAAGGTCGTTCCCCAGATGGTGGACGCAACAGGAGCAGGTGATTCCCTGTCTGCTGGAGTTCTCTTTGCTTGGTTAAATGGTTATGACCAAAAGGAAACCTTAGAGTTTGGCCTGACCAATGCCTACCACACCATTTTATCTTCGGATACGGTTCGTAAGACCCTATCCCGTCACAGTTTTTTACAAGAAAGAAAGGATTTATTTGATCATGACAATTGAACGTTATTTAGAATTTTCTCCAGAGGTAGCTGAAGCCAAGGCTAGTGGCAAGCCGATTGTGGCCCTGGAATCCACCATTATTTCACACGGCATGCCTTACCCTCAGAACGTTGAGATGGCCAAAACAGTAGAACAGATCATCCGTGACAACGGCGCAGTTCCAGCCACCATTGCTATTATGGATGGGAAATATAAGATTGGTTTATCCGAGGCAGACCTTGAACGTTTGGCTACAGAGGAGAATGTCGCTAAGGTATCCCGTCGTGATTTGGCTGAAATCATTGCGACCAAGCGTATCGGGGCAACAACGGTTGCGACTACTATGATCGGCGCTGCTTTTGCAGGCATCAAATTCTTTGTGACAGGTGGTATCGGTGGTGTCCATCGTGGCTTTGAAGAGACTATGGATGTTTCTGCGGACTTGGACGAATTGGCTCAAACACCAGTTACTGTTATCTGTGCAGGGGCTAAATCGATTCTTGATTTGCCACGTACTTTGGAGTATTTGGAAACCAAGGGTGTTCCAGTGATCGGCTATAAAACCGAAGTTTTACCAGCCTTCTACACAGGGACCAGCCCTTACAGCTTGAACAGCCATACCGATTCTGTCGACACCTTGGCTTCGATTGTTAAGACTAGTGAAGATCTAGGCCTTAATGGAGGTCTTCTGGTAGTTAATCCAATTCCAAAAGAACATGAATTGGAAGCAAGTTATATTGACAGTATCATTGAAAAAGCTGTGGCAGAAGCAGAAGAAAACGGCATTGTCGGCAAGGATATCACTCCGTTCCTGCTTGGGAAAATCGTTGAGTTGACCGACGGCAAGAGTCTGGCGGCTAATATTCAATTGGTTTACAATAATGCTAAGGTAGGAGCTCAAATCGCTAGTAGCTACAATCAGTTGTAGGAAGAATACGTTAAAGACTGGGAGTTTATCGTCCTGGTCTTTTGGTTTTCAGGAAAAACCTGAAATATGCCCTAGAATGAGTAGAACTATCGGGTAGCAATGGAGACCCGCAAGAAAATCTGGTATAATGAACTGATTGGATTAATTTTTGGAGGTTGTGATGTTACTGGAATTGATAAAAGCTGTCTTGTATGGGATTGTCGAAGGGATTACAGAGTGGTTGCCAATATCTTCGACGGGACACTTGATTCTTTTAGAAGAGTGGGTCAAGTTCCGTTCGGCGACGCCAGACTTTATGGAAATGTTCAATGTCGTGATTCAGCTGGGAGCCATTTTAGCTGTCATGGTCATCCGTTTTGATCAACTCAACCCTTTTAAGCCGTCTAAAACAGCGACTCAGGTCCGTTTGACCTGGCAGTTGTGGGCCAAGGTGGTCATCGCCTGTTTGCCTGCTTTGATCATTGGTCTGCCTTTGGATGACTGGTTGGATGCGCATTTTCACAATGTTCCTGTCGTGGCGACGACCTTGATCTTATACGGTCTGGTCTTCATTTGGATAGAACGCTACCGTAAGATGGAGCCTAGGGTAACTAGTGTGGCCAAGATGTCCTACCAGACAGCGCTTATGATCGGTTTCTTTCAAGTTTTGGCCCTCGTTCCAGGGACTAGCCGTTCGGGAGCGACCATTATCGGCGGAATGCTGATGGGAACGAGTCGTCCTGTTGCGACAGAATTTACCTTCTATTTGGGCATTCCTGTCATGTTTGGGGCCAGTCTTCTCAAGGTGGCCAAGTTCCTGTTGTCGGGGACGGCCCTAACTGTAAGTCAATTGGCTGTGCTTGTGGTTGCGATGTTGGTCGCTTTTGGCGTTTCTATCCTTGCCATTCGCTTCTTGACCGATTATGTTAAACGCCATGATTTTACCTTGTTTGGAAAATACCGGATTGTACTGGGGGTCTTTCTCTTAGCCTACTCTGGTATCAAGTTCATCTTGTAAAGACAGCTGCTGGGAACGTGTTGGTTGACTAAAGAGCCGTTTGACAAGTCCTTTAAGCTTTGTTAAAATAATCTCAGCTATATATTGGAGGTAAAGGGGACATGAACAACTAAAAAAACAATCAACGATAAGACCTTATCAAGTTTGTTTTTTAGTGTGTCCTTTTTTGAATTCGCCCTATGGGGTTTCTTTGTGCATGCTTTTAGAACTTTCTACTTGATAGGGTAGGAAGTTTTTTGATACAAGGAGGCCTTATGTTACAACTACGAGATATCACCATCACCCACCTCAAGGACTTGCAGACCCTGATAAAAAACCTCAACCTAGTCGTCAACCCTGGCGACAAGCTGGCCATCATTGGTGAGGAAGGGACAGGCAAGTCTACCCTCATCCAAGCCCTGCTTGACCCCGCCAGCATCCGCTCCTACGCCCAGATGGAGGGCCAGGTCATCAACCGCTTTAATCAAGTTGCCTACCTGCCCCAGCAAGCACCTGCTGACCTGCTGGAGAAGACCGTGACCGACTTTATCTATGCGGATTTGGACTACGACCACTTTGATTTCCAGCTCTTCTGGACGACTGCCGCCCGCTTCGGTTTAGATGTGGAAGGTTTTGAGGAAAAAGGGCAGAGCTTATCTAGCCTGTCTGGCGGTGAAAAAATCAAACTCCAACTCCTCAAGTTGCTAGCGACTGACCCAGACCTGCTAATCTTGGACGAACCCAGCGGGGACTTGGATATGGAGACCCTCATCTGGCTGGAAGACTTTATCCGAGAAACGGACAAGACAGTCATCTTTATCTCCCACGACGAAGCACTTCTGTCCAAAGCTGCCACCAGCATCCTCCACCTGGAGCTCCTGCAAAAGCGCAAAGAGCCCCGCTGGACCGTTTACAAGGGTGACTATGACAGCTACAAGACGGACCGCCAGCACCAGTTTGACAAGGACTTACAAATCGCTAATAAACAACGAGAAGACCAGGCCAAACGCTTGACGGAGAATCAACGGATCCAGCAACGGGTTGAACACCAGTTGAGAAACACTAAAAATGATGTTGCAGGTCGTCTCTTGGCCAAGAAAATGAAAAGCCTCCAGTCACAGGAGAAACGGTTTGAACGAGAAAGCAAGGATTTTACGGCCATTCCTCAGGACATGGACCGCATCAACCTCTTCTTCTCTGGTGTTGAGCCCCTGCCAGCTCAAAAAGTCCTGCTGGCCTGGGAGAGCAAGACCTTGCCAACGAGGCAGATTCTCGATCTGACTTTGCGTGGACAAGATCGGCTGGCCATTATTGGTAAAAATGGTATCGGCAAGACCAGGTTGCTCATGGCCATCCGAGAAGACCTACGCCAGCGTGAGGACATCTCCCTGGGCTACATGCCACAAGATTACCATCAGATTTTACCAGAAGACCAGTCTGCCTTGGACTTTCTGACCCAGACCATCTCAGACCAGGAAGCTAGAACGCTGTTAGCCAGCCTCCAATTGACCAGAGAGGAAATCCACCACCCTGCCAGAAAACTTTCTGGTGGTCAAAAAGCCAAACTTTGCCTGGCCAAGATGGTCTTAGACCAAAATAATGTCCTCCTACTAGATGAGCCGACCCGTCACCTGTCACCGACTTCTCAGGAGGAATTTCGGGAAATCTTGCAGACTTACTCAGGCGCAATTGTATTGGTGACCCATGATAGAAGTTTATTAGAGGCCATGGAGTGGAAGCTAATGGACATGACGCAGATGAAAGACTAGAAGGCACGAAAGGTTTGACCTTATCAGATTTCTGGTGTAACACTTTTAGAACTTCTTTCTCTTTGAAAAATCTGGATAAATTAGATATAATAGTAAGACACGCAAGAATGCACGAGGTAGATAATGGAAATCAAACAAATTAGTGAGTCAACCTTAAAAATCACTATCAAAATGGATGATTTAGAAGAACGGGGCATGGAATTGGCTGATTTTTTGATGCCCCAAGAAAAGACAGAAGAATTCTTTTACAGCATTTTAGAAGAACTGGACATGCCTGACCACTTCAGGCAATCAGGCATGCTGTCTTTTAGGGTGACACCCAAGCCTGATAAGCTGGATATCTTTGTGACCAAGTCAGACATTGATCAGGAACTGGATTTCCAAGATTTGGCTGATATGGCTAATGTAGAGGACATCTCGCACCTATCGCCAGATGAATTTTTCAAGACCCTGGAAAAGACCTTAAAGGGCAAGAGCTCTGCTGATGAAAAGGCTGTAGCTGCCTTGGAGTTGTTGGAAAATCAATTAGAAGATCAGGAACCCTCTGCTGCTCCCCTTGGCCGGTATATCTATTTTACCTTGCGCTTTTCAGATCTAGGAGAGGCGGTGTCTTTTGCCAAGGGAGTGGACTATCCTGTGGATACTTCGGAACTCTATAAGTATAATGGGACCTATTACATGACGCTTTTGATTGATCTTTTGGATGAGGAACCGTCCTATGCTGGTTTTATTCACTCTAGGATTTTAGAGCATGCGGAGGATACAGGCTATAGCAGGCCTTACCTTCAGGAGCATGCTTATCAGCTTCTTCAGGTTAATGCCATCGAGCAATTGAAAAAGGTTCACAACGAATGATTCCATTTGCCTTACAATATGTTTTAGTCTTCATTGGGACTTTTTTGATCGCTGTAACGATGACACCGCTGGTTCGCTTTTTATCTTTTAAGATCGGAGCGGTCGATCGGCCCAATGCCAGGCGAATCAATAAGGTGACCATGCCAAGCGCAGGTGGCTTGGCTATCATTATTGCCTTTACGGTTGCTTGCCTGGTTTTTTTGCCCTTAATTATCAAAACGACAGATATTCACGGAAGAGATTATCTGTCCTATGTTTGGCCGGTGGTGGTTAGTAGTCTCATTATCGGGATAACGGGTTTGGTTGATGATATTGTCGAGTTATCTGCCAAAAAGAAATTAATCGGTCAGTTTTTAGCAGCTGGCGTGATATACGGTTTTACTGATTTTCATTTTGATAAGTTTAAGCTCCCTTTTGGAGGGCCCTTTATTGAATTTGACCCTATTCTAACCTTTTTGTTGACTACTATCTGGATTATTGGCATCATGAATGCGGTCAATTTGATGGATGGTCTGGACGGGCTTGTGGCAGGGGTCTCGATTATTTCCTTGACCACCATGGGGATAGTCTCCTACTTTTTCCTGTTTGACAGCAATCTATTTTTGACCATGCTCATTTTTTTGCTGGTTGCAGCGATTTTGGGATTTTTGCCCTATAATTATCACCCGGCCATTATCTATATGGGGGACACAGGGGCTTTGTTTATCGGTTTTTTGATTGCGGTGTTCTCTCTTCAGGGCTTGAAAAATTCAACAGCAGTTGCTGTTGGGACACCGATGTTAATTCTGGGAGTACCGATAACCGATACGCTGATGGCGATTATTCGAAGAAGTTTGTCTAAACAACGGATTTATGAGCCGGATAAGATGCACCTCCATCACCGCCTGCTCTCGTTGGGACTATCCCATCGGGGGACTGTCTTGGTCATCTATGCCATCGCTTTTATTTTTTCCAGCATCTCGCTCTTGTTCAATATTTCTAGCCGAATCGGTGGGATTTTATTGGTCATCGGCCTGGTGTTTGGGGTCTGGCTCCTAGCAGAATTGATTGGGATTTTAGGTGAAAAGCGAACCCCTATTTTAAATCTCTTGCGCTTTATTGGCAATAGTGGTTATCGTGATCAGGTCTTGGCCAAGCGCCGAAGCAAGGGCAAAACCCATCAGAAAAAAAACAAAAGGAAAGCCTAGACAGGCTTTTTCTGCTATAATAAACTAAGCTAGGGAGAGCATGTTCTCGATTGTAAGGGATAGGCTTCTAAACCATAGTTTATAAGAGAAAGGAATCATCATGTCAGTTTTAGAAATCAAAAATCTTCATGTTTCCATTGAAGACAAGGAAATTTTAAAAGGTGTTAATTTGACGCTTAAAACAGGGGAGATTGCGGCCATTATGGGCCCCAACGGAACAGGGAAATCAACCCTTTCTGCCGCCATCATGGGCAACCCTAACTATGAAGTAACTGAAGGAGAAGTCCTCTTTGATGGGGTCAATGTCTTGGAGTTAGAAGTGGACGAGCGTGCCCGTATGGGGCTTTTCCTGGCCATGCAATATCCGTCAGAAATCCCTGGCATTACCAATGCGGAATTTTTACGTGCCGCTATGAATGCTGGTAAAGAAGATGATGAGAAAATCTCTGTTCGTGACTTTATCACCAAGTTGGATGAGAAGATGGAATTGCTCAACATGAAAGAAGAAATGGCTGAGCGCTACCTCAACGAAGGCTTCTCTGGTGGTGAGAAAAAGCGCAATGAAATCCTCCAGCTCCTCATGCTGGAGCCGACCTTTGCCTTACTGGACGAGATTGACTCTGGTCTTGACATCGACGCCCTCAAGGTTGTGTCTAAAGGGATCAATGCCATGCGTGGTGAAGGTTTTGGGGCCATGATTATCACCCACTACCAGCGTCTGCTCAACTATATCACACCTGATGTAGTGCATGTAATGATGGAAGGACGTGTGGTGCTTTCAGGTGGACCTGAGTTGGCCCTGCGTCTTGAAAAAGAAGGTTACGCTAAGATTGCAGATGAGTTGGGTCTCCATTACGAGGAAGAAGTTTAAACCCCTAATCTCAAGGAAGGAAATGGAAGAGGAGGAGACATGACAAGAGAAGTAATTCAAGCTTATTCTGCAGGTCTAGGAGAGCCCTCTTGGCTCACAGACAAACGCTTAGCAGCTTTTGATAAACTGGATCAATTAGATTTACCAGTCATCGAGCGGGTGAAATTTCACCGCTGGAACTTGGGTGATGGCACGATTGCTAGCAACGAAGAACTAGGTGCGGTGCCAGATTTTACCCAGCTTGGGGACAATCCCAAGCTGGTTCAGGTGGGCACGCAGACGGTCTTGGAACAATTGCCGATGGATTTGGTTGAGACTGGCGTGGTCTTTACCGATTTGATGGGGGCTTTGGAGCAGATCCCAGACCTTGTCCAGCAGTATTTGTCCTCGGCGATCCCTGATGATACCCACCGATTAGCGGCATATAACAGTGCTTATTTTAACAGTACGGCGGTGTTATATGTCCCAGATGGTGTCGAGGTTTCAGAGGTCATTGAAGGGATTTATTACCAAGATGGGGCTAGCGCTGTACCTTTTAATAAACGGGTCCTGATTATTGCAGGCAAAAACAGTAAGTTCACCTACCAGGAGCGGTTTGAAACTTTGAATGCCTCTGATATACCGGTGACAGCCAATATTGCGGTTGAAGTCATTGCTCTGGCAGGCAGTCAGGTCAAGTTTGCAGCCATTGACCGTTTGGGCAACCAAGTGACCACCTACATGAGCCGTCGCGGTCGCCTGGCTAATGACGCGACCATCGATTGGGCCCTAGGCGTGATGAATGAAGGCGATGTCATTGCAGATTTTGACAGTGATTTAGTCGGTAACGGCAGTCACTCTGATCTCAAGGTGGTTGGCCTGTCTTCTGGACGCCAAGTGCAAGGGATTGATACCCGTGTCACTAACCACGGGAATCATTCGATTGGCCACATCCTCCAGCATGGGGTAATCTTAGAGCGAGGGACCTTGACCTTTAACGGCATCGGCCACATCTTGCGCGGTGCCAAAGGGGCGGATGCCCAGCAGGAGAGCCGTGTTCTGATGCTGTCTGACAAGGCCAGATCCGATGCTAATCCTATTTTATTGATTGATGAAAATGATGTCACGGCAGGCCATGCGGCCTCAATTGGCCAGGTGGATCCGGAAGACATGTACTACCTGATGAGCCGTGGCTTGGACCGTGCGACAGCGGAACGTTTAGTTGTCCGTGGTTTCCTCGGTGCTGTTATCACCGAAATTCCTGTCAAGTCGGTGCGTGAGGAGATGATAGCGGTCCTAGAAGAAAAATTACAAGCGAGATAAGCAGATGCTAGATGATTTGAAGTCTTTCCGCCAAGATTTTCCAATTTTGGACCAGCTGGTCAATGATGAACCCTTGGTTTATTTGGACAATGCGGCGACCACCCAAAAGCCCAAGCAAGTCCTCGAAGCGGTTCAGGCTTACTACCAGAAGGACAATGCCAATGTCCACCGGGGTGTCCACACCTTGGCAGAACGGGCGACCCAAGCCTACGAAGGGGCCAGGGAAACGGTCAGGAGCTTTATCAATGCGGCTTCTTTAAAAGAAATCGTCTTTACCCGAGGAACCACGACCAGCCTCAATTGGATTGCATCCTACGCAGGCCAGTGGTTATCGCCTGGAGATGAAGTTTTGATTTCCATCATGGAACACCATGCCAATCTCATTCCCTGGCAGGAAGTGTGCCGGTCTGCAGGAGCGACCTTACGCTATGTTTACCTCAAGGATGGGCAGCTAGACATGGATGGGTTCCAAGCTGCTTTGACGGAAAGGACTAAATTAGTCGCCCTGACGCACATCTCCAATGTCCTAGGCGCCATCAACCCGATTAAGACCATTGCCCGACTCGCTCATGCCAAAGGGGCCTTGGTTGCGGTAGATGCGGCCCAGTCGATCGCCCATTTGCCTGTTGATGTGCAAGACTTGGATGTAGACTTTTTGGCATTTTCGGGACACAAGCTCTATGGGCCGACCGGTATCGGCGTTATCTACGGCAAGGAAAGTCATTTGAAACAGCTGACTCCTGTTGAATTTGGTGGTGAGATGATCGCTACGGTAACTGAGCAATCGGCTACTTGGAAGGAATTACCTTGGAAGCTCGAGGCTGGGACTCCCAATATGGCAGGGGCAATCGGACTAGGAGCTGCTATTGATTACATTAGTCGGATTGGCCTATCTAAAATAGCAGCGCATGAAGCAGAACTGATGGCTTACACCCTGCCCAAGCTAGCTGCTATTGACGGCGTGACGATCTATGGTCCAAAAGCCCCAGAAGACCGTGCGGGGGTTATTGCCTTCAACTTAGACGGCTTGCACCCTCACGATGTGGCAACAGCCCTGGATTACGAAGGGGTGGCTGTGCGAGCGGGGCATCATTGTGCTCAGCCTTTGTTGACCTATTTGGATGTTCCGACAACGGTAAGAGCCAGCTTTGCCCTCTATACGACCAAGGAAGATTGCGACCGCCTGATTGATGCGGTGATCAAGACAAAGGAGTTTTTCCATGGCACTCTCTAAGCTAGACAGTCTTTATATGGCAGTGGTGGCAGAGCATTCGCGTTCACCCCATCATAAGGGCCGCTTGACCGATGCAGAAGTCTTAGAACTTCACAACCCTACCTGCGGAGATATGATCCAACTCTCAGTCAAGATTGAAGGAGATATGATCCGAGCGATCGCCTTTGATGGGCATGGCTGTAGCATTTCAACTGCCTCAGCCTCCATGATGACCGATCTTGTTGTAAACGAGAGCGTGAGTCACGCTCTCGACATGGCAGAGCTTTTTTCCGAGATGGTACAGGGACAGAATGACCCTAGGCAAAAAGAGCTGGGAGATGCCGCCTTCTTAGCAGGTGTTGCCAAATTCCCCCAGCGAATCAAGTGTGCCACCCTGGCCTGGAATGCCCTCAAAGAGGTCGTGGCCCGTCATCAAGCATCTGAATAAGAGTGATGATCAACTAAGAAAATGAAAGGAAGCGTATGTCTGAAAACGAAAAAGTAGAACCGACACCGATTGACCTCGGTGAGTACAAATACGGGTTTCACGATGATGTAGAGCCTATTGTCTCGACAGGGAAGGGCTTGTCCGAAGAAGTTATCCGTGAAATGTCCAGGATCAAGGGGGAGCCTGAGTGGATGCTGGACTTCCGTTTGAAATCTTATGAAGCGTTTAAAAAGATGGACTTGGAAACTTGGGGTGCAGACCTCTCTCAAATCGATTTTGATGAGATTATCTACTACCAAAAACCATCTGATAAGCCAGCCCGTTCTTGGGATGAGGTTCCTGAAAAAATCAAGGAAACCTTTGAACGGATTGGGATTCCTGAGGCTGAGAGAGCCTATTTGGCGGGTGCCTCAGCCCAGTATGAGTCAGAGGTGGTTTACCACAATATGAAAGAAGAGTTTGAAAAGTTAGGTATCATTTTTACCGACACTGACTCTGCTTTGAAAGAATATCCAGACCTCTTCAAGCAATACTTTGCTAAGTTGGTACCGCCAACAGATAATAAGTTGGCAGCGCTCAATTCGGCTGTTTGGTCTGGTGGAACCTTCATTTACGTGCCCAAAGGGGTCAAGTGTGACATTCCTCTCCAGACCTATTTCCGGATCAACAACGAAGGAACAGGTCAGTTTGAACGCACCCTGATTATCGTTGATGAAGGGGCTAGTGTCCACTATGTTGAGGGCTGTACGGCTCCGACCTATTCGACAGCTAGTCTCCATGCGGCCATTGTTGAAATTTTTGCCTTGGATGGTGCTTACATGCGCTATACCACTATCCAAAACTGGTCGGACAATGTCTATAACCTGGTGACCAAACGAGCGCGTGCCCTGCGTGACGCTACTGTTGAATGGATCGATGGAAACTTAGGCGCCCATACGACCATGAAGTACCCGTCGGTTTACCTGGATGGCGAAGGGGCGCGTGGAACCATGTTGTCTATCGCCTTTGCCAATACTGGTCAAAATCAGGACACAGGGGCCAAGATGATCCACAATGCGCCTCATACCAGCTCCTCCATTGTTTCTAAGTCTATTGCAAAAGGTGGCGGTGCGGTTAACTATCGTGGCCAAGTAACCTTTAATCGCAATTCCAAGAAATCCATCAGCCACATCGAGTGTGACACCATCTTGATGGATGACATTTCCAGATCAGATACCATCCCTTTCAATGAAATTCATAACTCACAGGTTGCCCTTGAGCATGAGGCCAAGGTCTCTAAGATTTCAGAAGAGCAACTCTACTATCTTATGAGTCGTGGTTTGTCCGAAGGTGAGGCGACTGAGATGATTGTCATGGGCTTTGTCGAGCCGTTTACGAAAGAACTTCCGATGGAATATGCTGTTGAGCTCAATCGCTTGATTGCCTATGAAATGGAAGGATCTGTAGGATAAGAAAAAACTGAAACGTGATTCATTTGGAATCCTGTTTCAGTTTTTTTATATTTAACTAACGGTGCAGGCTTGATTGTTTTTTTGTGGAGCGATTTGGAGCTTATGCTCATAGCTCTTGTCAATTCGCTTGGATGAATTCCAGTTCTATCATCAGTTTCCTTTCCTAAGCGAGATTGATTGTCTTTGAGTATTAAAGCTCCTCGTTGACCCATTTGACAAAGTTATTCCACCAGACCTTGAAGAAGATGGCGCGTTTGACTTCTTCCTTAGCGACCATGGTCATTGTCGGTGGTTTATCCAGGTAGCCGTCGTCGTCGAAGCTTATCTGGCCCACAGGTTGCCCTTGTTTTATAGGAGCTTCAGGCGTTTCTTTGGCTGCTTTGAAGGTCAGGCTCAGGTTGGGCTCTCCCATTTTTTGGACAACATTGAAGTCGGCTTTGGTTACGGCTGTGGCATGGCTTTTGTTGCCATTGAAAACAGCAGTTTTGCTTCCCTCGTAGGCCTTGCCCTCTGGGAGAATGGTCCAGAAGTAGTAGGAGTCTTTGATATGATTGAGCAGTTGATTGGTTGCCACAAAGCGTGCCGAAGGATCTTCTTCCCCTCCATGAGCGCCTAGTAGTACAGTAATAACGCGCATACCACTTTCAGTGCTGGATGCGACCAGGGATGACCCCGATTTTTCAGAGGTCCCTGTCATCAGCCCGTCCACACTAGGTCGAGAATACATGGCCCCTCTCAAGAGCAAGTTCCAGGTGAAGATGGTTGTGTAAGACCAATTGGCAGATAAGAGTGAAGTCGTCTCAGTCACTTGGGGATAATCCTGGAGAAGTTTGCGAGCAATGATAGCCAGAGAACGAGCACTCATCGTGTTTTCATCCTCTTCCTTGCTGTCAGGATAACGATGGTCTCCTAGATAGCGATTGCTGATGCCGGTAGCGTTAACTAACTTAGCATCATCAATGCCCCATTCCTTGACCTTGGCAGACATGGCATCAACAAAGCGAGGCTCGGTACCGGAGATGTGCTCAGCAAGCGCAACAGCTGCACCGTTAGCAGAAGAAATCAAAACGGCATCCAAAAGCTCTTTGACGGTATAGAGTCTAGCGTCCAAAGGGACATTGGCAATTTCGGTATTTAGCGAAAGCTCATAAGCATAATTAGAGACGGCAACAGGATCAGATAAGGTGATTTTACCGTTTTCGATAGCCTCGTAGACCATGTAGGCAGTCAATAGTTTGGAAGTTGATGCAGTTCCTGTAACAGTTTCACTCTCTTTTTCATATAAAATTTTTCCGGTTGTTGCCTCAACGACCATGACATGGTTAGCAGCAACGTCGAAGCTTTCTTGTTCTTGGGCCTTGAGCGGATGTGAATGGCTGATAAAGCAGAGCATAAGGATTGTAGCTAAACGCCATTTAAGCAATGATAATTTCATGTCTAATAACCTCATAGTTCCTATTATAGCACAAAAGAGACAGACGAGCGTTTAGAAGATAAATGAATATATTGTATTCTTTGTGACTAAAAAAACATGTTCTAACATTTATAAAATAAAAAAAATCAGAAAATTTAGTTGACAAAGGAAAGGGCTGATGATATAATAAAATCTATAAGGATTTAGGGATAAATCCCGAACAAAAAGGAGATTGTTATATGAAAGCGAAAAAATGGTTGGCCCTGGCAGGGGTGACGCTTCTATCAACTGCTGTTTTAGCGGCTTGTAGTGGTAATAATAATGCATCGGGTGGCGGTTCAGTAGATGCAGACGCGCCGACAACTTACTCTTATGTCTACGCTTCTGATCCAGAAACCTTAGACTACCTTTACGATAACCATACGACAAGTTCAGACATTATCACAAACTTGGTAGATGGTCTTTTGGAAAATGACCAGTATGGCAACTTGATTCCATCATTAGCAGAAGACTGGAAAGTTTCTGAAGATGGTTTGACCTACACCTATACCCTTCGTGAAGGGATTAAGTGGTATACAGCCGACGGTGAAGAGTATGCAGACGTCACTGCTCAGGACTTTGTGACAGGTCTTAAGCATGCAGCAGACAAACAATCTTTAGCCCTTTACATCGTTCAAGACTCTATCAAAGGCTTGGATGCCTATGTCAAAGGGGAAACAAAAGACTTTAGCACAGTAGGTATCAAAGCACTTGATGACCGTACGGTTCAATACACCCTCAATAAACCAGAAACTTTCTGGAACTCTAAAACAACGATGGGGATCCTCTTCCCAGTTAATGAAGAGTTCTTGACCGCTCAAGGCGACAAGTTCGGGACGCCGACAGACCCATCAACGCTTCTATATAACGGTGCATACTTCCTGACTGCCATCACCTCTAAATCTTCCATCGAATATACTAAGAACGAAAATTACTGGGACGCTGACAATGTTCACATCAAGGATGTCAAATTGACTTACTTTGATGGATCAGATCCAGAAAGCCTAATTAAGGGCTTGACCGACGGTGCCTATACAATGGCACGTGTGTATCCTAATAGCTCAAGTTATGCAAGTGTTAAGGAACAGTATGGTGATAATATCGTTTATTCACAACAGGGCACATCAAGCTACTACGCTATGTTGAATATGGGGCGGACCAAGTATGATCATACCTCTAAGACGAGCGATGATGAGAAGAAATCGACAGCTGCTGCTCTTCAAAACAAGGACTTCCGTCAAGCGATTTCCTTTGCCTTTGATAGAGAAACCTACAACGCACAAAGTAAAGGTGTTGATGGCGCAGCCTATTCACTCCGTACCATGATTGTTCCAGCTGATTTTGTAACGGCTGGGGAAAATAACTTTGCAGACTTGGTTGAGAAGGAAATCGTCACTTACGGTAAAGAATGGGAAGGCGTCCAGTTAGATGACGGTCAAGACGGTATTTTCAACGTAGATAAGGCTAAGGAAGAATTTGCCAAGGCCAAGGAAGCTCTTGAAAAAGAGGGTGTAAGCTTCCCGATCCGTCTGGATGTGCCAATTGATCAGGCAAATGAAATTGGTGTGCAACAGGCCCAATCCTTCAAGAAGTCTATCGAAGATGCCCTTGGTGCTGATAATGTCCAAATTGATATCCAAATGTTGGATGAGGATGGCTACTACGCTGCGACCTACTATGCAGCTAACGCTTCTCAAGCGGACTATGATATCTCCCTTGCTTCAGGTTGGGGACCAGACTTCCAAGACCCATCAACTTACCTAGATATCTTCAATACCTCCAAAGAAGGAAGCATGACCTACACTATCGGTATTGATGGTGGTTCTGACAGTGAAGTTGCGAAAAAAGTTGGCTTCGACGATTACATCAAACTCTTGGACGAAGCTTCTGCCGAGACATCTGATACTGCCAAACGCTATGAGAAGTATGCTAAGGCTCAAGCTTGGTTGACGGATGAAGCTGTTGTGATTCCTTACACTTCAAATGGGGCACTTCCATCTGTTCGCTATACGGTGCCATTCTCATCAGCTAATGCAACAGTTGGTGCCAAGGACGGCGTAGGCTTCAAGTACTTGAAACTTCAGTCTGAATTGGTGACTCAAGAGCAGTATGACAAAGCGCTTGAGACTTGGAAGAAAGAAAAAGAAGCATCTAATGCCAAGGCTGAAAAAGCTTTAGCAGACCATGTAGAATAATTTCAGTCCAGTTTATCATTTTAGAGTGTTCTTCGGCTTAGTTCGGAGAACACTTTTTGTGAAAAGAGAAACCTTAACAAAACATTCAGAAAATTTCTTACTCAGATGGTTTACATTCTAAAAAAAATTTGATATAATCTACCTTATCAGCTAACTTGCTGTAGTTAGTGAATTAAAGGAGATTATCATGCAAAAAAGAAAAATGTTCGCGCTTGCAGGTGTGACTTTGCTTGCAGCAGGTGTATTGGCAGCGTGTGGTGGTGGTAATTCATCATCAAGCGGTTCATCTTCTGCTCCATCAACCTATTCATATGTTTATTCGACTGATCCGGATACTTTGAATTATCTTTTAGCCAACAAAGCGGCAACATCAGATATCACTTCTAACTTGATTGATGGTTTGCTTGAAAATGATCAATACGGCAACTTGATTCCGTCTCTTGCGGAGGACTGGAAAGTCTCTGAGGATGGCTTGACCTACACTTATACCCTTCGTGAAGATGCCAAGTGGTTTACGGCTGATGGCGAAGAGTACGCGCCAGTAACTGCTCAGGACTTCGTCACTGGTTTGAAATATGCTGCTGACAAGGAGTCAGAGGGGCTTTACATCGTCCAAGACTCTATTAAAGGCTTGGATGCTTACCTAAAAGGCGAAAACAAAGATTTTGCATCTGTTGGTATTAAGGCACTCGATGACAAGACGGTTCAATACACGCTTAAGCAACCAGAACCATTCTGGAACTCTAAGACAACGATGAACATCTTGTTCCCAGTTAACGAAGAGTTCTTAACAACGCAAGGAGATGCGTTTGGTACAGCTACTGACCCGTCTACGATTCTTTATAACGGACCGTATCTGTTGAGCGCCTTGACAGCGAAGTCTTCAATTGAATTTACAAAGAACGAAAATTATTGGGATGCTGGTAATGTGTTTATTGACACCATCAAATTGTCCTTCTTTGATGGCTCTGATTCAGACTCCCTCTTCAAAAACTTTGACAGTGGCGACTATACCCAAGCACGTGTTTTCCCTAATTCGTCTCTTTACTCTACAGTAAAAGAAAAGTATGGCGACAATATTATCTATAGCCCACAAGGTTCAACAACCTACTACGGCTTGTTTAATACCGATCGTCAAAATTATGACAACACCTCAAAAACGACGGATGAAGAAAAAGCAGCTACTAAAGCAGCTATCTTGAACAAAGATTTCCGTCAAGCCATTACCTTTGCTTTTGACCGTGAAGGGTATAACGCTCAATCTGTCGGTGAAGATGCAGCGCTTAAAGGGGTTCGTACGTCATTGGTACCATCTGCTTTTGTAACAGCTGGTGGTGAGAACTTTGGCGATATCGTTGAAAAAGAATTGGTTAGCTACGGAACAGAATGGGCGGATGTTCAATTAGATGATGCCCAAGATGGCTTGTATAATGTTGAGAAGGCTAAGGCAGAGTTTGCGAAGGCTAAGAAAGAATTGGAAGCTCAAGGCGTGAAGTTCCCGATTCGTTTGGATATCCCTGTAGATCAAGCGTTTGAAGTTGGTGTAGCGCGTGCCCAGTCCTTTAAACAATCTATCGAATCTGCTTTGGGTTCGGATAATGTTGTGGTAGACTTGCAAATGATGGATGAAGATGCTTATAATAATGCAGCTTACTTTGCGACTAACGCGTCTCAGTTGAATTATGACCTTTCTCTGGCAACTGGCTGGGGACCAGACTTCCTAGACCCATCTACTTACCTTGATATCTTTAACACAGCTCTGGATGGCTCTCACTCTTACGTGATTGGTATTGATGGTGGTTCAGACAGTGCTGCTGCGAAGACTATTGGATTTGAGACCTATGATAAGTTATTGGACGATGCAGCAAAAGAAACAACAGATGTTGTAGCGCGTTACCAAGGCTATGCCAAAGCACAAGCATGGTTGGTTGATGCTTCAGTCGTTATTCCATACTCTTCTAACGGAGCCCTGCCATCTGTTCGTAAGACGGTACCATTTACAGGTGCTTACGCTCAAGTAGGGAACAAGGGTGCTGCGACTTACAAGTATCTCAAGTTACAAGAAGATACAGTTAAAACAGCAGATTATGAAAAGGCTTATGAAGCTTGGTTGAAGGAAAAAGCTGAATCTAACGCTAAGGCGGAAGAAGCATTAGCGGATCACGTAGAATAAAATTGATTTCAGGAGAACTTTCTCTAACCCTTTAGAGAAAGTTCTTTTGGAATTTGGAGGACACCTAATGAAAAAGTACATTTTTAGCCGTATTTTGCGCTCCTTGGTGTCTATCTTCTTGGTAACCACTTTAATCTATACCATCGTTTATACTTTGGTACCAAGAAGACAGATTTTCAAGAATGACACAAACTACACAAAAATGACCAAAACCCCGGACACAAAGGCGGAGTATGAAAACACCATCTTTGAGCGTATGGGCTACATTGATTACTACACAACGAAGGAGCTTCAAGACAAGGCCAGTAGCTTTGATAGTAGCGTGACGGTTGAAGGAACGGAAGCTAACAAAGCGATTTATGAAGCTTATTTGAAACAGTTGGGCAATGGCTGGAAATTGCACCAATTTCAAGAATCTGGTCAATTTTATGCAACCCGAGAAGTGCCTATTTTCCAACGGGTCTTTGAGTTTTATACTAACTTGATTGAAATAGATCATCCTTGGAAGGTGAAAGACGCCAGCAATAAGGACCTTAAACGCGGTCTTTCCATCGAAAATGACCCTTCAGTTGGTTGGTCTGTTGTAGGTTCAGGAACCAAGCATAAGTATCTCTTATACTTTAACGGCAAGTTTCCATTTATCCATCAGAATTTTATTAATCTCAATCTAGGAACATCCTATCCAACCTACCAAAACACGCCTGTTTTGCAGGTCATTACCCAAGGGCAAGGACGTAAAAAAATGTCTGAAGTGACCTTCCCTAGCGGTCAAACGAAGAATTCGTCTGTGGATATCTATAGCCGTACTTATCGCTCTCCTGACAAGGCTGATTCTCAAACGGTTGCAAACTTTGGGGCAGGCGATGCCTACACGGTGACTGTGAACAACTACACGGATCCGTCTATGATTGTCAGCTCGGCTATTATCGGAATTATCGGGGTCATTATCGGTTATGCGATTGGTATGCCCCTTGCTATTCTCATGTCACGGTATAAAGGGCGTCGTTTCGATAGTATCTCAACAGCGGCACTAACCTTCTTGATGTCTCTGCCATCTGTGGCCTTGGCTTACATTGTGCGGACGGCCGGTTCAGCAGTAGGGTTGCCGAATGCCTTCCCTATTTTAGGAGCTCAGGATCCTAAGTCTTATGTCTTACCAGCACTTATTTTGGGGATTCTCAGTGTGCCTGGTCTAACGGTTTGGGTGCGTCGCTATTTGATTGACCAACATTCAAGCGATTATGTGCGCTTTGCTCGTGCCAAAGGCTTGTCTGAGAAGGAAATTTCCTACAAGCATATCTTTAAAAATGCCATGGTGCCAATTGTTGCCTCTGTGCCAAGTTCTATTGTTGGGGTCATTGTTGGTGCAACCTTGACGGAATCTCTCTTTGCCTTCCCAGGTATGGGTAAGATGATGATTGACTCTGTTCGAGCTTCTAACAGTGCCATGGTTGTTGGTTTGACATTCATTTTTAGTTCTCTCTTTATCTTTGCTGCTATGGCAGGGGATATCTTGATGACTGTCATCGATCCACGTATTAATTTGTCTGTTAAGAAAGGAGGTAAATAATGTCAACGATTGATAAAAGTAGATTTGAATTTGTTAAACGGGATGATTTTGCCTCTGAAACGATTGATACCCCGACCTATTCTTATTGGAGCTCTGTTTTTAGACAATTTTTCAAGAAAAAATCCACTATTTTTATGTTGGGACTTTTGTTGGTCATTGTCTTGATGAGTGCCATTTATCCATTTTTCTCTGATTATGATTTCAATGATGTAAGTAACATCAACAATTTTTCAGCACGTTATAACTGGCCTAATGCGCAATATTGGTTTGGTACAGACGCCAATGCCCATTCTCTGTTTGATGCGGTTTGGTTCGGTGCGAGAAACTCTATTTTGATTGCTGTTATTGCAACAGTGATCAATATGGTTATCGGTGTTATTGTCGGTGGTATTTGGGGCGTTTCCAAGTCTTTCGACCGCATCATGATGGAAGTCTACAACGTTATTTCAAACATTCCGTCGCTTTTGATCGTTATTGTCTTGACCTATGCTATCGGCTCAGGTTTCTGGAATTTGATTTTTGCCATGACAGTGACGAGCTGGATCGGAACGGCCTTTGGAATTCGTGTTCAGATCATGCGCTACCGTGATTTGGAATATAACTTGGCTAGTCAAACTCTAGGTACGCCAACCTATAAAATTATCGCTAAAAACCTTCTGCCACAGTTGGTTTCTGTAATCGTGACCTCTGTTTCGCAAATGTTGCCTGGATTCATTAACTATGAGGCTTTCCTATCTTATTTCGGTTTGGGTTTGCCAGCAACGGTTCCTAGTTTAGGGCGTTTGATTTCCAAATACGCTCAAAACGTGACAACCAATGCTTATCTTTTCTGGATTCCGTTGACAGTGTTGATTTTAGTATCGCTCTCGCTCTTTATCGTTGGTCAAAACCTTGCCGATGCCAGCGATCCACGTACCCACAGATAAGGAGGCTTTATGACCAAAAATAATGTAATCTTAAGCGCCAAAGATGTGGTTGTGGAATTTGAAGTCCGTGATCGTGTCTTAACAGCAATCCGAAACGTCTCTCTTGACTTAATAGAAGGCGAAGTTTTAGCAATCGTGGGAGAATCAGGTTCTGGGAAGTCGGTTTTGACCCGCGCCTTCACAGGAATGTTGGAAACCAACGGCCGTGTGGCTAATGGTAGTATTGACTATCGTGGTCAAGAGTTGACCGAACTTAAAACGAATCAAGATTGGGAAAAAATCCGCGGTAGAAAAATCGCAACCATCTTCCAAGACCCAATGACCAGTTTGAACCCAATCGTGACCATTGGAAAGCAGATCGTTGAAGTAATCGTTAAGCACCAAGGAAAAACCAAGGAAGAAGCGAAATCTTTAGCGATCGATTATATGGAAAAAGTTGGCATTCCAGACGCAGCAAGACGTTTCAACGAATACCCATTCCAATACTCAGGTGGTATGCGCCAACGGATCGTTATCGCAATCGCTCTGGCTTGCCGTCCAGATATTCTGATTTGTGATGAGCCGACGACTGCTTTGGATGTGACTATCCAAGCGCAAATTATTGACTTGTTGAAGAGTTTGCAGGAAGAGTATCACTTTACAACTATCTTCATCACCCATGATTTGGGTGTGGTAGCGGCCATCGCAGACAAGGTGGCGGTTATGTATGCTGGTGAAGTGATCGAGTACGGAACGGTTGAAGAAGTCTTCTACGATGCCCGCCATCCCTACACATGGAGCTTGCTGTCTAGCTTGCCGCAGTTGGCAGACGAGTCTGGAAACCTCTTTTCTATTCCAGGAACACCGCCATCTCTTTACACGCCATTGAAGGGTGATGCTTTTGCCTTGCGTTCAGACTATGCTATGAAGATTGACTTTGAAGAACATCCGCCTGCATTCCATGTGTCAGATACTCATTGGGCTAAGACATGGCTCTTGCATCCAGATGCACCGAAGGTTGACAAGCCAGAAGCTATCCAAAATCTTCACGAAAAAATCAAGCAGAAGATGCTAGCAGCAAAATAGGAGGAAGGAAATGACTGAAAAATTAGTTGAAATTAAAGATTTAGAAATTTCCTTCGGTGAAGGGAAGAAGAAATTTGTTGCTGTTAAAAATGCCAATTTCTTTATCAATAAGGGAGAGACCTTCTCGTTAGTTGGTGAATCTGGTTCCGGGAAAACAACAATTGGCCGTGCCATTATCGGCTTAAATCCTACCAGCTCAGGTGAGATTGTCTACGATGGAAAAACCATTAGTGGCAAATTGTCTTCGGAAGAACGTAAAAATGTCATCCGCAAAATCCAAATGATTTTTCAAGACCCAGCTGCCAGTCTGAACGATCGGGCGACGGTTGATTACATCATCTCAGAAGGTTTGCATAACTTCAAACTCTATGCGAATGAAGAAGAACGCCGTCAAAAGGTTAGAGATATCATCACTGAAGTAGGGCTTTTGGAAGAACATTTGACACGTTACCCACATGAATTTTCAGGTGGCCAACGTCAGCGGATTGGGATTGCACGTGCCCTTGTCATGCAACCAGAGTTGGTTATCGCTGATGAGCCGATTTCGGCCTTGGACGTATCTGTTCGTGCCCAGGTATTAAACCTTTTGAAGAAACTTCAAAAAGAGTTTGGCTTGACGTATTTGTTCATCGCTCACGACCTTTCTGTTGTGCGTTTTATCTCAGATCGTATTGCCGTTATCTATAAGGGAGTGATTGTAGAGGTTGCTGAAACGGAAGAATTGTTCCGTAATCCTATTCATCCTTATACCCGATCACTGCTGTCTGCTGTTCCGATCCCGGATCCGCTCTTAGAGCGCCAAAAAGAGTTGGTTGTCTATGATCCGGACCAGCATGATTATAACGAATCTAAACCATATATGGCTGAACTCAAACCTGGTCACTTTGTCTGGGGGAATGACTCAGAGATTGCAACTTATAAAAAAGAAATTTTATAACAGATATGAAGCTAATCCACTTGGAAAATTCCGAGTGGTTTTTTCGGCTTTTGATGGCCTGTAATGAACTGAAGGTCAGTCTGAAAGCCATATTTCTTTCGTAATTACAAACTTAGCTGATTACATTCTTAAAAAGTTCTAGTAAAAGGTGGGTTTAGCTTCATAAAAATGATGCTTCTCCAGTTGAAGCTGTCTTAAAAATATAGGAAAGAGAATCAATTTCATACTGTTGGGAGTCCCTATGCTACTTGACACTTGCTTCGATGTAAATGCCTCTTTAACCGTTCATGCTTAAAAACCGACCTTTTATGAAAAAGAAATCAAGTGATTTGGTAAATCGAATATAATTTGTTTATCACAAATATTAAGGAGGAAGTGATGCGATTTGAAACGATTTATGCCAAGGTAACAGGGATTGTCCACAAGACTCGTAAGGATTACTATATTCAGCTCTGGGACCAGTCGGACTGGGATCAGGAGGGGATGTTTGTGCTATCGCGCCTTTTGGTGGAGTGTCCAGGTATTGAGGAACGCGAAGGGGAACTCTATCGCTACTTCAAGACCAAGTTTCGTAACTATGTCCTTGATATGGTCCGTAAACAAGAGAGTCATAAGCGCCGGATTAATCGCCAGGCCTATGAAGAGGTCGGGGCTATCGCCCATAAACTTCACGTGCGGGAGATGGCCATGGACGAACGGTTGATTCTTCGGGACATGCTGGCTAGTTATCGGTCTCGGTTGCCTAAAGCAATGAAAGAAAACTATGATAAGTTGCTTGGAGGCGAGAGCTTCAAAGGACGTAAGCAGATGTTGCGGGAACTCAAGGATTACTTGAAGGATTTTAAAGGCTAAGTCGTAGCCATTTAGTAAGGATCAGAGAGTGATTTTTCGCTCTCTCTTCTTATTTGATTTGAAAGGTTTCACCGGAGGCGTAATCGGCCTGTTCCAAAAACCTCGGAAAAAGTCTTGACAAATTATAAATGAGATGATAGACTAGTGAAGTTGTCTCAGATGGATTAGTCAAGGCGAAAAAAGATTAAAAAAAGTTGATTAAAAGTGTTGACAAGAATCTGGAGAGGTGATATACTAAGATAGTTGTCTCGCAAGGAGGCGATGAAGACCATTGAAAATTAAAGAAGACGAACCAAACGTGCAGGGTGAAGTTATGAAGAT